>CAKZRZ010000106.1 GCA_937918955.1 uncultured Arenicella sp. | reverse complement strand
CTATTGAAACCTTGAAAGAAACTTATCTTGAAACGATGAGCAGTATATTTAAACAACATGACTTCACTGCTTATAAACCTTTGCACCGAACGTTAACGGTTTATCAGGATGGTAACGATTGGTTTAGCAAAGAACAAAATGATTTAATCAAATGGTATTGCACCTAAACAGCGATTCAAAATTGAGCGACTTGCACGATATTTTGAACCTAAAAGTGAGATCAAAGTAATGATAATCAAGTACCGATCAGGCGTGACAAATTTAGGGACTTTGCGCGAGGCAAAACACTTAATTTCAGTGCTTACGTTAACAGCGCTACTTTTTTGTTTAACTGGCCAATACGCAAACGCGCAAGTTCAATGCCTTAGCCTAAAAAATGACAAGAATGGGCTCTTGATAGTGAAGAATCACTGCAATGACAACATCGTTGTTGAAGTCAAAATCGACAGTCCCGATTTTAGTAATCACAGATGCTTCTCTTCCGAATTAGAAATATATCCATGCCGTGAGTTGGTGACCGTAAATAGTAAAGTTCAAATACAAGTTCCTATTGGCGAATTACAAGGCGGGTACCGAGCTTGCTATCAACGCGATGTTGGAACCTCAGCTTGCGAATTTAAGTAATGTAAGGCTGGTCTATAGATGATGATACTCAAGCTCAGTACTCATTGAGTTTTCAATATAGAACCCACAGTTAACTATGTCATTGCTACCGCCAGAAATAGATGTAGAGGCAAGAGCGCCAATCTGGGATTGCATGCAATTGCTTTACATGGACATTGATCCAAACTTTGAATTAAACGGTATTGCTGAAATTTGTGCTCGATCTGATTATACCCTTGGCGATCTAGAAGCAATTTTGTTTAATGAAGTAAGGCCTGCGGTTAGCTTCAACCTATTCATGCTGCCCGCGCCAGAGTGGGGTGGTTTTGAGATTGATTGGCTCACAAAAAGAGTATTGAAGAAGCATCGGTTTGGAAAACCATTGCCTACATTTTTTACAAAATACACAAAAGAATGGTGGAAAGAATTAGTACCACTCATTGAGGATAAACGCGAGAATGATTAAATATGAAAAATCTAGTATTAATCTTGTTCTTTATATTTAACGCTCTAAACCCACTATATGCCTATGAGGTTTTTGAGCCAATTAGTGCCGAAGAAAAAATACCTTGCTGGGTAAGCTCATTCCCTGGATATACCGAAATAATTGGCTACTCGAGCCTCGGCCATGTGTTTATGAAGTCTCCCAGTGAAAGCGCCTACGCTGTTCTTCACCCTTTCAAAAAAGGAGCCAAATCTTACGGTGTATTTGAAAGTACTGAAGAGTTTGAGAAGCAAATATTAGAAGAAGAATCTTTTCAGATTTTTGTATTGAATCGAGATCATGTCGAAAATATCCGTGAGCAATTAGGGCCGTTAGAAGGCGAGGAAGTATACATACCTCGCCCCTACCCGTTTTTGGGCGGCGACGAATCAATAGACTCGTATAGTAAAGGTAATATATGGGTTATGTTAGAAATAGTTGGCCAGTTTCAAGATGTATGCTCTTAACAAGATTGACTTAACTGCGGGATAAAATTCACGTTATTTATATCTATCACATAAGCTCACCCCCGGCGCCGCCACATTAGTAAGTAAACAAAACATGCAAAGAAAAGTTAAGGTTGGCTTCTTAGCCCCACTCAGTGCCCCTGGTTGGCAAGACGCCGGTTCTCTTCTGCTTGATGGATTTCAGGCCGGTATTAATGAGATCAATTCACGAAGTAATACCGTGACTATAACCCCATTGATTAGAGATACAGCGGGTAATCCTGATCTTGCGTCACAAATGGTGAGGTCACTGAAGCAAGAAGGAGTAGAGGTGCTCGCTGGTGAGTACCACAGTGTGGTGGCACGCTCAGTTTCAGAGGTAGCAACTGAATTAGAACTACCATACCTTTGTTCTTCGGCAGTGCTCGATAAGCTGATTGACGTACCTAGCAACTGGGTCGCTCGACTATCACCGCCGCAATCAATCGGTTGGTCTGTCTATGCTGATTATCTAAGTAGCCAAGGGCATAAACAGATAGCGACGCTCTATTCAGATAGTCTTTATTGGACGCAGGGCATGAAAACTCTACAAACTCAGCTTGCTAAACGCGGCGGCAATCTGACCGCCTTCGAGTATAGTGATTCAGGTTTTCTGGAGCTACAACGCTTTTTACTTAACGGTGGAGCCAGCAGTGCTCTCTTACTGCTTGGGCACCCTGACCCAATTGTGTCTGTATTGCGCTCTCTTCGCTCGGAGGCGTCGCTGCAGCATATATTGATTGGCACACCTGCAGGACAGTCTGAACTAACACTCTGGCAAGATGAATTGGGAACACTAGGTAATGAAGTGCCGTTTCTTCAGTACCTTCCGCAATCACTTTCTTCGGTAGGTGAGATGGCTAGCAAGAACTTGTCTTTGAACGCTTGTTCTACCCCGCCGTTTGTTTACCTTGAAGGCTATGACTCGGCCTTGGTAGTAGCAGACTTGCTCAGCAAACCGCTGAATTCAAAACCTTGGGCCTCCGTTAGTGCCGATGGAACAAGGGGCTATATTTCTTTCGCCTTCGACCCAAATCGCAATATCTGGCAATGGCAAAACGCACCAGTACGCATTGCAAAAATCACTAGCGTTTCGGGTAATCAAGAAGTGCAACCCTTAACAAAAGCTATTGGCTAAACAGTCGATCAAGCCGTAAATGCTAATTGTTAACAACCTTAACTATCGTGACATTTAACATCACGAGAGTAATTGCTAACAATGGTTCTAAGTTGCAAACCAGTCCAGCCCTTAAGGTAGCTCATTAATATATGCCTTCTTCACTGCTGATTTTTAAAAGAGACTGAAGGAATCAGGATTTTTATATTTCGATTCCTTGCTTATCCGAGATAAGCGATAAAAACACCTCTGTAACTAATTTCAAAAATAATTGATAAAACGTGTCACAAACATGAAGGCTATTTCGTCATAAGAGTAAACAACTACTCTGTGCGAAAAATGAAAATAGTCATCATTGGCCTTGGCTTCTATTACACTCTGATTGGGATCTATATATTATTTGCACCCATTCATTTCTATGCAAATACCCCAGGCGTTTCTATGATGGGACCGTTTAATTCTCACTTTATTACAGACGTATCGCTTGCTTTTCTTGCCAGCGGCGGCGCCTTACTACTCGGGGTATTCCAATCAACTAAATCGACCATCATTGCTGGGGCTTTATGGCCTCTCATGCATGCTCTGTTCCATGTCACAATTTGGGTGCATCGCGGCTTTAAAATCGACTACATCACCGTTTCTGATTTTGTAGGGGTAATTCTGCCCGGATTATGTGTGATGCTAGTTGCAATTAAATATAGAGAGGTGCGTAATGCTTAAACTGCTTTTGCATAAGATGATAAGTAAGTTTGAATCGAGTTACGATTACGACGCCGCTTATATGCACAATATTAATTCAGTCTCTCCAAGTGCAACGATTCGATTGATGATGCTATCTGGTATGACAAACTACCAAGGCCCTGAAAAGTCTATTTGGGGTGGCGCAGCTCTAGCGGCAACCTTACATGGAGACTGTGGTCCATGTGCTCAACTTATAGTTGACCGCTTATTAGAGCAAGGTTTAGATTCAAAGCAATTAATAGCGTGCATGCACAAAGATTGGCCTCAGGCATCGACAACAGGTCTCGGCTTTCGCTTTGCTTACGCCACCCTTGGCAATCAACAATGCTTAGAGTCTTTACGTGTTGAAATACTCGAAAAACATGGTGAGGCAGCGCTAATAGCCGCCAGTTACGCAACCGTTAGTTACCCAGTGTATCCGCTGCTTAAGCGTGCTTTAGGGTCTGCCGAGGCATGCCAAAGCCTTGAAATAGGCGAACATAAAAACATTAAAGTAAGCGAACATTTTTAATGGATAGTTATACCAATAGCTTTGAACAAGAAAGGCCGGCACTTGTAGCAATCGCCTACCAAATGCTGGGAGAGCGATCTGCTGCGCAAGACTTAGTGCAAGATGCTTGGGAGATATGGAACCAAGCAGACAAAGCCAGCATTGAGTTTCCTGTGGCATGGTTAAGGCGAGTGACAAGCCGCTTGGCTATTGACGAACTAAGGTCGGCAAGAAAGAAAAGAGAAGTTTACGTTGGGCCATGGCTTGCAGAACCGATTCTTGATGACGTGCAAACAGAGCCAGAAGCTCAATTTGCGTTAGCGAAAGACTGTGAACTCGCATTAATGTGGGCGATGGAGCGCTTAAGCGAGGAAGAACGTAGTGCGTTTATTCTCAGGAAAGTATTCGAAAGTGACTATTCCGAACTATCGTCCTTATTGGGTAAATCAGAGGCTAGCTGCCGTAAAATCGTGAGCCGTGCATCAAGCCGTATTGCTGATACCAAGTTAAAGTTTAATATTACGCCAGAGGAGACGGGTCTCCTACTGGAGAAATTTTCTAAGGCATGCGCTTCTTTGAATCATGATGAGGTGCTATCTCTGATGGCACCTGATGTGGTGTCGGTATCTGACGGAGGTGGCCGCGTTCGTGCAGCGCTCCGAACGCTGCATGGCGCTGATGAAGTCACAAGTGTGCTTTTATCTGTTTTAAGAAAACAACCCTTAGACAATGCCATAGAGCTCGCTATGGTTAATGGGCAACCAGCAATCGTGGTTTCAGGTTCTGAGCAGCAAAATATGGTACTTACTATTTGCGCTGATGATGCCGGGCGCATCGCCTGGATATACATTATGAGAAACCCAGAAAAGCTTGGTTTCTAAAATAGAATCACAGCCAATATTCAGGCATTACCAAGATCTATCGTAACGACCGAGAGGCCTAGTTTTACCTCCTAGGCTTCGTTTAATCAGTTACAGTCTGAGAACCCTGATAGCCTTCTAATACATCAACAGGAACATTGTCCCCTACGGAGTAACTTAATATCTTACTCAGGTGGCTATACGGCAAGCCGCTTTGTTCGTGCCATTCATTAAAGGCTTCCTGAATTCGTTTTAAATCTCGCTGGCTGCTTGCTTTATCGTTGGTTTCTACGCCATTAGCTATAAGCGCAGTAATTACATCACCGGTTAACATAAAACCATCTTTGCCAGTAAAACGAATAAACCATTGCGCGGTTTTACCACCGAGCCTTGAACCATTCTTATGCAAGTACTTCATTAAGCCAATCTGATCACTGCTTGGCCAGTTAGCGAAGAAATCAGCGAAGCTCCCATGCTCTGCGCCGATATCATCGACCATTGCAGCGTTATGAAATACGGTTTGAATTTTCTGCCAATTTCGAATGATCCGAGTGTCTTCAATATAAGCTTCCCATTCTTCGGGAGATTTTGTTAACAACTGCCCCAAGTCAAAACCGTGAAACGCTTCTTCAAAGCCATCCCATTTAGCGCTGATCACTCGCCAATGAAAGCCTGCGTTAAACACACAACGAGTCATTTGAGCTAAATAACGATGGTCTTCAATTTTGGCTAAGTGCTTAACCGTAGCGGGTTTGGTCAATAAACGTGCGAGCTGTTTTTCACCACCCTTACGTTTCGTCGCGGCTTCCTGAATGTATTTAAACTTCTTCATCTATTATCAATTAGGCCAATAAGTCTCGGAGTACTTTCTTATCTAACTTGCCGATCGCTGTTAGTGGAATCGCGTCGATAAAGTGTACCTTTTTGGGGACTTTATAGGGTGACATATTTTCCCTACAAAAGGCCATGAGCTGCGCTTCTATATCAGCCTGGTCAGCTTGTTTAAAGTCTTCACTTAGCTCGATAAATACATTAACGATATCGTTGCCAGGCCGAGCTTTGTCAGCTACACCGATGATTGCAGAGTTAGTAATAAAGTCTAAATTTTTGAGTTTGTCTTCAAGCTCAACGGAAAACACTTTGTAGCCGCCGACTATCAACATGTCCTTGGCTCTGTCAGAGATGCTGACATAACCTTCTTCATCCATAAAGCCGACATCGCCTGTGTACATCCAAGTTTTGCCTTCAAACTCTCGCATTGCCTTGGCTGACTCTTCAGGCAGGTTTAAATAACCTTTCATAACGTGAGGGCCTGAGGTCACAATTTCGCCAGGCTCGCCGGTTGGCATCTCTTTAGTACCTGTCTCAACATCCATAATTTTAACATCGGCTCCAGGCACTGGTATCCCCAGAGTAGTCGGCTTCAATCGATGTGGCGGATTAACGATATATACCGGCGACGTTTCTGTCATACCGAATGCATCACACAACCTGCCCTCTCCTATTACTTCTTCTATTTGTCTGCGGTCGTCAGAAGTTAATGGCGCGGCACCGGTTGCCGCCATTTTTAATTGAGAGAAATCTATTTGAGCAAATTTCGGGTTTTGCAACAGCATTTGAAATAGCGTGGGAACAGCTCCAAAATAGTTCGGTGGGCAAGCCAACATTTGATCGCATATATAATCAAGATCTCGCGGGTCAGGCACTAAAATTGACATACCACCAAATCGCAAGCCAGCTAATACCCCGCCAACACCAGCGATATGAAACATTGGAAAAGGCGTTAAAGCTGTATCTTTGCCAGCGTCCATTGGCGCAAAGGCATACTGAGTTGCCGAACAACGAACAATGTTACGCACAGATAGCATCGCTCCTTTGGGTGCGCCGGTCGTGCCGCCAGTATATTGAATGAGGTAGGTATCGTTCCAATGAACATCTCGTTGTTCAAAACTCTCTGATTGCTCACGCACTAGGCTTAAGTAAGACTGCACTTGAACACCTTCTAAGTCGGGCAAGCTTAACGGCGCCGGCGCTAGAAAATCAGTCGCGGAAGTCGCAATAACATGGGCCAAGCAACTTGGTTGATCTTTCATGCCCGCAACGCTAGTGCTAACTAAGCCGTCAAGGCTGATTAAAACCGATATATTCGCGTCGTTGACCTGATACGCCAACTCAGCCGGAGCAAGCAAAGGGGATACGCCTGAGCCTGCACAGCCTATTTTAGAGACAGCCAGCAATGCACATACGTACTGCGGTATGTTTGGCATGTGGAAACCAACAACATCACTTTTAGTGATACCTAACTCGATCAGTGCATTCGCGAGTTGGTTTGCGTGCTTATCGAGGTCTTGGTATGAAATATCTAAGTTGAAATACCTGAGCGCGGGAAAGTCTGGAATATTGTTTGCGTGCTCAGATACGTATTCACTCATAGCACGTTCATCGAAAGGCGGATTACTTACACCAGCTTCTTGATAGATAAAATCCCATGGTTTTGCTTGTTCGCTCATTACGTTTCCTCTTTCGGTTAGCTTTAGGGCGGTGTGCGCGCCTCTTTTAATTACTCAAAAATATATGCTTGGGTTCTCAAAGTTTTCAGTCTTTTGGTGTACTCCCTAGTGCCGCCAGCCCAATTATTGGTGACTCTATTTCCGTCCTTATACCAACTCTGTTCAATTTGACTGAACGCCATTCGTTCTAAGCGGCTCTGAAGTTCGTCGTTAAAGCGCTGTTCAACATCTTGTTTTACTTCGCACGATCTCAGTGACTCTCTATCTAGATGCAACATAGCTTGAATCACATAGTCTGCCTGTGCTTCGAGCATGATAATGATAGAGCTATGGCCGAGGTTGGTATTGGGGCCGTAGAGAAGATGCAAATTTGGAAAGCCATGAGTGGATACCCCGAGATACGCATGGGCACCATCTCTCCATACATCTCGGATATTTAATTGATCTCGGCCTACAACTTTTATATCGGCTAGAAATGGATTCGTTTGAAAACCTGTTCCATAAATAACCACGTCAAAATCCTCACGCTTGCCAGCACCATCAATAATTCCGCTTGAATCAAACGAGGCAACTTGATCGATATTCAAACTAACATTAGCGCGCGCCAGTGCAGGATAATAGTGGTCACTAAACAGAACTCGCTTAGCGCCTAGCGGGTAAGCTGGGGTTAACTTGGCTTTCAGGTTGGGGTCTTGAACGTGCGTATTTAAATTCTTCAAACACGCTCGTTTTACCAAGTATCGAGAAATGGGGTTGCCTTTGATAGCTGGCAAAACACCGTACTCGCCGAGCGCCCAAATAAAACGCCTATAAACTTTTGCTACCCAAGGATACTTTGCCGAGATTCGCTGTTCCCAATTGGCATAAGGCCGATCGACCTT
>CAKZRZ010000105.1 GCA_937918955.1 uncultured Arenicella sp. | reverse complement strand
ATTTCGCTAGCTAATGGAAACTCGTCGGGGTATTTTCGTAAACGCGTCAGGTTTTCGAGCACTTTGAGCGTGTGGCCGTCAACAGTATATACGTGAAATAAGTCGTGTTGCATCTGACCAACGATGGCACCAAAGGTCGGGATATATGCACCAAGCAAACCATAGGCATTCATTCTAGAAAGCGCATTGGTGAGCGTGATTCCATCGTGTTTAAACAAGCTCAAGAACAGCTTTTGAGTGCTTGAGTCAGAGCGAAACTGATTGTTTACCAAACTTAGATTCGCTCTGATTGATCGAATAGTATCTGGGTGAATACCGGTGATCTTATGCTCTTGCATTAGCGTGAACAGGGTAATCATCGCGCGCGGCTCGCGAGTAAAAACGTGCTCATCGCGTTGCTCGATCACTTTGTTTTTTAAGATAAAGTTATCATCTAATTTTTTGCCTGAGCTGAGGCTGAACCGTTTTGAATTGTTGACACGATAGCTGGCGAGAAGCACTTCGTTAAGGTAGATGATGTCTTTCGCAGTGCGATAGTAACGCTTCATCAATTGTTCAACCGCAAGGTGAGCTTTGGTATCGACGTATCCAAACTCTTCAGCAAGCTGACGTTGGGCATCGAACAGTAAGCGATCTTCGTGGCGATTGGTTATCAGGTGCAGGCCTGTGCGCATCTTCCAAAGAATATTGCGAGCCCTGATCAGAAGACGGTATTCATCGTCATTGATCAGCCCTTGATCATTCATCTGTTTGTAAGTGCGAACACCATAGTGACGGTTATAGACCCATAAGATCATCTGCAAATCGCGAAGGCCGCCCGGGCTCTCTTTTAAATTGGGTTCCAGTGAGTAGGCGGTATCTTGATATTGAGCGTGGCGCTTGTCTTGCTCATCAAGTTTTCCGATGAAATATTTTTCAGGAGTCCAGCTTCTTGGTGCGCGAATTTTTTCATCAAGCCGTTTAAATAAAGATTCGTCGCCTGCTAAATGCCGCGCCTCGAGTAAGTTGGTGATGATTGTAAGATCGGCTTTAGCCTCTTTGGCGCAATCTTTAAGTGAGCGAACGCTATGGCCAACTTCGAGGCCAATATCCCATAAGAAGCGTAGAAAATTTTCAACTAAATCTTTGGCGTTATCGTATTGCTCATCGGCTAGTAGCAGCAAAAGGTCAACGTCAGAATAGGGGTGCAACTCGCCACGTCCGTAGCCGCCAACAGCGACCAATTCAATTTGCCCATCAAATTCATGATGGCGGAGATGATGCTCCCATGCGATGACCACTAATTTATCGATCATCCATGTGTATTTACTTATTAGATCGGCCGCTGACACACCATTGTTTTGATGTTCTTTCAGCTGGGCTAAGCCTTGCTTGATCGTTTTTTTGAACGGTGCTATTGGCAGCGTTATTGAATCGCCTAAAGACTTTTTAAATACGCTTGGGTTAAGAAGTTTGCTTTTTGCAAAATGCATAGTCGAGACTCGCTATTTAAACGCTGTTGCAGGCGTGCTTAGGGCTTGGTTTGCGTTAGAGCAAATGAGGTCTTAAGGCAAAACAGCATTTGCTGACGTTGTCAGAATTTCATAACCATTGGCGGTGACTAAAATTGTGTGTTCCCACTGCGCTGACAATGAATGATCACGCGTTACTACCGTCCACTCGTCTGCAAGCAGCTTGGTTTCTTTGCGACCGGCGTTAATCATCGGCTCGATGGTAAAGGTCATGCCTTGCTTGAGAGCCATCCCAGTTTTTGGGCGGCCGTAATGCAGAACCTGTGGTTCTTCGTGGAAAACCCGACCAATACCATGGCCACAATATTCGCGTACCACAGAGAAGTTGGAAGCTTCGGCGTGCTTTTGAATCGCGTGACCGATGTCGCCTAATTGAACTCCAGGCTTAACCATTTCAATGCCAACTAACATTGCTTCTTTGGCAACTTCAGATACACGTTTAGCTAAAATGCTTGGCTTGCCGACATAGTACATGCGGCTATTATCGCCGTGGTACCCATCTTTAATCACGGTAACATCAATATTGATGATGTCGCCTTTTTTCAATTTTTTGTCCCCGGGAATACCATGACAAATTACATGGTTCACCGATGTGCATATCGACTTTGGAAAACCTCGATAATTTAAAGGGGCTGGGATTGCGTCTTGTACATCAACAATATAGTTGTGGCAGATGGTATTGAGCTCGTCGGTAGTGATGCCCGCAACAACGTGTTCTTCGATCATGTCTAGCACTTCACTTGCCAAACGACCTGCGATGCGCATTGCTTCGATTTCTGAGCCAGTTTTAATACTTACGGTCATTGCTTACTTTCTTTGGTATAGATTGCGGTTGAGATGGTTTTGAAAGGTTTATTTTTCGCGTTTTTTCTGGTCGTTAGTGTACCAAACCGAGTGTCAAAATGGGCGATCCTCGGCGCCTTTAGCTCCATCTTTTTTGTAGGAAAAGAGATATTTAACCAAAATTCATCGTATTCGAATCAAATCAAGGCTAAGCTATTTCAATAATAAGAGTTAGTGATGGTAGGGCATAACAATGGCGTTAGGATTTATTCGGCAAACGCAGTTCAATTTTTGGCGACTTGCAGAGCCGCGAGCAGTCGTCGAGTGGCAGAGCTTTTACGCAACTCGAGGCCTGTTAAAGCGACTTCCCAAGGGTGATGGACACCCGGTTATCGTCTTTCCTGGCTTTGTCAGCAGTGATAATGCCACTAAACCGTTGCGAAGCTTATTGTTCGATCTAGGCTACCAAACACATGGCTGGGGTTTGGGTGTAAATCTCTTGTTTGGTGATGAGCTCGAAGCTGAAATGGTGGCTTTGGTGAGGGAGGTTGCTGAAAAGTCAGGTAAAAAGGTCTCATTGATAGGTTGGAGTCTTGGTGGTTTGTATGCCCGCGAGGTCGCCAAGGTTTGCTCTGAGCAGGTGCGATGCGTGATTAGCATGGGAAGCCCAATTTCAGGTAAGCCTGAACATTCTAATGCGCACAGCTTGTTCAAGGCGTTTAACGGTGAACCTACAGATATAGATTACACTCGTTACTTTCAGCTTCATGAGGCGCCGCCAGTGCCGACTACGTCTATTTTTTCACACTCTGACGGCATTGTGGCTTGGGAGGGCTCTTTGCAAAAGGAAACCGAGCTCGCTGAGAGTATTGTTGTTCCTGCAAGTCACTTAGGCATGGGCGTGAATCCGCTTGTTATGTATTTATTGAGTGATCGCTTGTCTCAAGCCGAAGGTAATTGGCGAAAGTTTAGTACTCGTGGCTTCAAGCGTTTGTTCTTTAAAAAGTCTAAAGCCGCCAAGAAACTCTAGTACATTTAAGCTGCTTTGTTGTTGCGGCTCGGCTTAGCCTGCCGACAATTTTTAATGATGAGTTCGACAAATCGTGGTATCAATTGTTTGGGTAGGTCGTGCCCCATACCTTCAATTAATTCCAGTTTCGAATTTTTTATATTCTTGGCCGTATCGATACCGCCTTCAACAGGAACAAGAACGTCAGCCTTACCGTGAATTACCTGAGTTGGTACTTTGATTTTTCTGAGTAGGTGTCTGCGATCTCCCGACATCATAATCGCTGCTACTTGATGCGTATAACCCTTTGGCGAATATGAACGGCGTAGGCTTGCGAGAATACGCTCACTAAGCTCTTCTTTTCTAGGAGGGTAGTCTGGGCTTCCAATGATGGCCCATGTCTCAAGACTATGTTTTAAATAGGCTTTTTCATTTTTTCTGTCAGGCCTCATCAAAAGTTGCTTCGCTATGCGCAAGCTTGGTTGCGCAAGTTCAGGATTTCCCGACGTCGACATAATCGATGTTAAAGACAAACTTCGGTCTGGATATTCTGCGGCGAGTATTTGACTGATCATTCCGCCCATAGATGCGCCAACCCAGTGAGCTTTCTCTATCTCTAAAAAGTCGAGAACACCGATTGCATCCGCTGCCATATCGCGCAGGCTGTAAGGCACTCGAATGGACAAGCCCAGACGGCTTCTGAGTATCAGCTTGAACAAATTAACCGGGCGTTTCGGCTCGATTTGTTGCGACAATCCAATGTCACGATTATCAAACCGGATGACTCGGAAGCCTTGCTCTGCAAGGGCTTCGCACATCGCAATTGGCCAAGCGATCATTTGGGTCCCAAGCCCCATTATTAAAATAATAGTCGGGTCATCGGGCTTACCAAACTCGTCATAGGCTAGGCGTAGGCCGTTGGCCATAAGGTACTTCTGGGACATGCTTACTACTCTTTTATCTTTTAGGGGCTTGTCGAGATATTTATACTAAAGCATTAATTTAGCTAGCGTTACCTGATCCCTAATGCCTAATTTTCATTACTTAGCTCTTGAACTAGTTAACAGAGACTTTCATCTACTTTTTCGCGCTGATTTTTTTACTTGCCTTCTTTTTAGTCACTTTTTTCTTTGCCTTTTTAACCGAGGCTTTGGATTTGTTCAATGGTTTGTCTTTTCTTTCGGCACTTACTTTATCTGCACCGGTTGCGCTCATCAGGTCGTCAAACGATTCACGTAAGCACTCAGCATAGAATGCTGGATCTGGCATCATCTCACGACATGCATTGATGCTGATATTAAATTTACCACAGTAGCTTAAAAGCGCATGAAAAAGCCCCATCCCGTCAACGGCAGGGCCCAAGCCGAAGTTGCTTAGCATCTTCGCCCCAGTGAAATACAATGGCACCTGAGGGCCAGGCACGTTGGTGATCACGCAGTTGTATGACGGTTTGATTCGATTGGCCAACGCCATGCGGCTTGATAGTCTGGCGGCGGCGGCTGTCAAGGTCGAAGGAATAAATTGCGTGTAGTCGGTCATGGTTTTTGCCCCAATCGCGTTGTTAAGTTCCTTAGCTTCTGATGTGCCCGCATTTACCGCCATTAGGCGTTCTACTGGGTCTTCAATGTCGCTGCGAACACGCACCGTCAATTGTGAAACTTGATTGCCCGCTTGGCCAAGTTGGTCTTTGGTGCGAATATTTACAGGCGCCATCGCAACGAGTGAGCGCTCGGGTAACTCATTCTTAGACTTCAAATATTTACGAAGGCCGCCACCGCAGATCGCCAGAGCGACGTCGTTAACGGTTACACCATCAACTGCATTTTTGATATTTTTGATGTCCTCTAACTCAAACTCAACAGCATCGAATACTCTGTGCGGTGATACATTGGTATTAAAGCGAGTTCTGGGTATATCGGTCACTCGTGATAGCTTGCCGCGAGCCATACCCGCGACCATTTTAGCAACGCCCGGCACGGTGTTTTTCGCCACTTCGAACACTCTTAGAGGTGTTTTTATGGTGTTGAGCTGCGAGCGCCAAATGAGTTCTGTATTTGTCGGGCTGCGTTCTTTCTTAATTTCTTTGCCAATATCTTTTATACGGTAGTCTGGGCTGAGATCATGTATCGCAGCGGCAACTTCGACTCCCGAGGCTCCATCAATCGCAGCATGGTGCATTTTACTCAAAACCGCGAAACACCCTGGAGGGAAGCCCTCAATATTGTCTAAACCTTCAATAATATAGAATTCCCAAAGCGGTCGAGCTCGGTCTAATGGACGGGCGTGTAGGCGCGAAGCTTGTATACATAGCTGTCTCCAGTCCCCAGGCTTGGGTAGCGCGATATGTCGAATATGAAATTCAGGGTCAAACGGCCCATTTGATTTCCAGTAAGGATGATCGAGGCGCATAGGCACTTCAACAAGCACCTCGTTCATCGCAGCAACGCGATGGGCGCGTTTGAGTACGTTTTCCATTATTTGCTTGAAACCTACAGCACCGCCCTCTGAGGTCGAAGGATCATAAATTGCCAAACCGCCAATATGCATTGGGCTATTTGCTGTTTCGAGATAGAGAAAAGAGGCGTCTAAGCCCGTTAGCTGCTTCAATGCAATTACTCCGTATTTACTGTTGTATGGGCTAAGCTTGCCACGACCGCGCTGCGCTCGCAAACAATCGCTCAATTTAGTCGAGTTTACTTATCATTAGGCGTTGAAAATAGCTGTCGAAAAGCACCTATAAATCTTTGTAAAAATTGAGCTTTATGGTATAAACGCGCCTCAACTTAAATCGTCCGATTGCCATTGGCAACTGCTGGGTGCTTTTTGTCGTTATAAGCTTTTGATTTTATTGAAGATGTTGAGCTAGGTTTTCTGGCCCAATTTCCATTTTCGGTGACACATGTTACTTCGATAGGTTCATCAGCTGCGAGAAGAGGTTAGTAGTTCAGGTTTTTCGGATCAGTCTAAACCCGTACAATTTGGAGTACATTATGTCAGACGTTACTATGCGCCAGATGCTTGAAGCAGGCGTACACTTTGGTCACCAGACCCGCTATTGGTCACCTAAAATGCGCCCGTTTATCTTCGGTGAGCGCAACAAAAT
>CAKZRZ010000104.1 GCA_937918955.1 uncultured Arenicella sp. | reverse complement strand
GATTATGCCCATATCCTTGCCCGTACCGGTATTTTTATACTATTAGTATTCTTAATACTTACTATTATTGACTTATCATATCCCCTGCCCTATATTCAAATCATAGACAGAGCGGGTCACTTATCGCCCCGCCTAAGAATTAGAAGGAATGACATGATACAGTTAGAAGTTACCCAAGCGGAATTAGACTTTATAGTCGCCAAATTTGACGCGGACATTGCCCAAGGTAAGAACTGGCTGGTCTCTGCCGTCCGACGTAACGACAAGGTATTTACAGAGACGGCCTTTAAACATGTAGATGAAAATGAAAATTTGAGACGTCGCCTTATCCGCCAAGCTGGCAAAGGGGTAACAAAATGAGAAATCAAAAGACATATAACACCGATTTGACCCGGGCCGAACGTATAGAATTAGGCATATACTTTGCCGCGCTCGCTATCGTTATGACTATTACAATTGCTTGCCTTGCGTATGTTCAAAGCGGGGTGACAGTATGAGGAATGTAATTAATTTAAATGACGTTAAAAATGCGATAGTAGAGGCGAAAGAACATTGTGACCCTTATGTTATTATAGACTTCTGTCTATTAAACAATATAAACAACACTTTGTGGGTTAAGTCTTATTATGAGTGGTCACATACGGAATTAAAGCAACGTGGTGTGGAGTTATAGCTATGGCTAGACCTAACAAAAGACAGCGCCTTGCACGTGCTAAGCGGCAACGGGAAGCGGAAGCGGCCTTAATTGAGCGGCGGCAAGTCGCGGCTATGCAGGCAAAACAGTTAAAACCCTTGCGCGGATTACGTTCAAGCGGTGCAAAGCTTCACGGTGCAATCCCGCTAGGTCAATCGTACCGTGGTGACCCGGTCGGATGGAATGCGGGAGGGGCATGGGGTAGAGGGGAGTCATCCTATTAGGCGCGACAATACCGCGCACCTGTAAGATTATTTCTTGCTTAGGATATACAATCAGTGTATATCTTTGGCTAGGTTTAATCAGCCTAAAGATAGTGCCCCTGATAGGTACACCCGTTGTGGCATATTTTGCCCGGCCTTGGCTATCTTGTAAAGGACGGCCCGGTCATTCCTTCCCCGCCTTGCGCGGCATGGGTCTAACCGTCTATAAGGCTTGGCTTTACTTGCCCGCCATATGCGATTGATTGCATATGTTAGTAGTGTTTAATTGTATGCGGTAAGACTTACATCCTTGCCCGATTGCCAATAGACATACCGCGCTAACCCTCAACCGTTAGTCCGCGTCTTAATCCCTTAGGGGATAGTGTAACTACACTTAAATGAAGTCTTTACGGCTTCCCTATACTTGTCATAGTGGGCAAGTAAGACAATACCCCGTACCCGGCGTTATGCTAGGGCGGGGTATTCTTATGGGCGCAAGGGGTTTAAGTATTTATCCCCTTCCCTGAATACTTCCCTTGCGTCTTTAAGAGTAGCTTCAGTAAGCTATTGCCGCGAGCCAGTCGCGAAAGTATTGGCACAATCTATCATCATGCATTTGGAGTAAATATGCCTAAACAAAATTACGACCCTTTTAAATTCCTTGGAACCGGGGGCAATATCCGCGTAACGGTGGCGGGTAAGACGGCACAACATGACCCGTCAAAATACCGTAAACTCAATAAGCATAAGCGGTCAACGCTTTGCGCTCAAATCTTGCAAGCGGCTAAGGTCGCTTAAAAGTAAATCTCTGTTAACGTCATATCTTGAAAGGAATCTATTATGACAAAAGCAAGTGTAAAAACCGCAACCGAAGTTAAGGCGACTAACGCACCTACGGATGCACAAATCAAAAAGTCAATCAAAGCGGTTACGCTCGCGGCCGGTTCATTCGGTGCAGCGATTGACAAATCTGCCCGGCTTATCTTTGACCGTGCAAGCGCGGATGGCAACTGCGCCGGCGCGTTGACCTTGTACCTTGCCCTTGGCGAGAATTGCGGCCCGAAAATTGCCAAGGTGCGTCAATCTGCCCTTGTCGCGTGGTTCAAACAATACACGCCTATCCGCATTGTTAACAATAGTGAGAAAGGCCCGCGCGTTGGAATGATTAAGAAAACGGCCCCGAATTACACGCCGTTCGATGAAGACGGCGCTATGAGTGTATCCGTTTTGGACTTGGTAGTACCCGGTCCCGAACGTGTTATCAAATACTCACAGGAAAGCGCGGAGTCCAAAATGCAAAAGGCAATCTCTGCAATCCTCGATGCTATCGACGAAAACCGTTTGAAAGACGGTGCTGAAACCGGTGGCATTAATACCGGCCGTCTGACCGCTATCGTAGCCGAAACAATCGCAGCCCGTGCAGCTGAGAAAAACCCACCGCACTAATCCGGGTTCCGCCCGTCTTTGGATAAAACCTTAGGCGGGCTTTTTCGTGTCAAAATTTTTGACTAATCTATCATCGCAGGCAGCGCAAGCAAGTCTGCACAACGAAAGAAGAAAAAGAATGGCTAAAATTGTATTAAAATCAACGTATGTCTCTGACGAATGTGAGACGTGTGGTTTAAATTTTGCATCAGGTTTCGATGTCACTATTGACGGTGAACCTTTCGGAGATTATGAAGCTATTGCAACCTGTTTTGGTTCGTCGAGTCACGAAGCCTCGGCAGTATTAAAAGATATTCTAGAACACTTTGGACACACAGTCGAAGGAGACTGCGTATGAAGATTCTGATATTCGATGTTGAAACAACCCCTATCCTTGGCTACACTTGGAAGACTTGGAAGTCCGCTGTGGGTAACAGAAGTTTGCTTGAATCTGTAGCAGATTTGTTGTGGCCCGCTTAACCTGAAAGGAGACTCTTATGTTTGAATCTTTTATCTCTCTCCTCGAGAGTAGCGCCATCATTGTGTCGTTCTTCTACGTCTTTATCTTCGCTAAAGCTACTCTGTCAATTATTGTAGACTATGTGTCTGATTGGATAGCCATAATACTGGGGGTGTCTTTTTGGACGTTCTCTCTGGCATCAGGGTGGTTTATTCTTGTCACCTTTATTCTTAACTAACAGAACGGAACCCCTCTATGCTCTCCCTTTTTCTCTCTGCCCTTACGGTCAGCACAGTTTTTGTTCTTACTGTGTCTTTATTTTGGTTAACAGCTAACATAATTGACAATATGTCCTCTTTTTACCCTAAGACTCGCGCTTTCTGTTGGGTTGTGTTCCATATTGTTTTGTTGACCGTTTCACTGACTATTATACAGTCTCTCCTCAATTATGGGATTATAACACCATGAAC
>CAKZRZ010000103.1 GCA_937918955.1 uncultured Arenicella sp. | reverse complement strand
TCTTTGAACCCAACAATCCCTTGATTTACCTTAATTAAAAAAGGTCGCTTAATAAGTTTACCATTTTCAGAAAGAAGCTCGATTGCCTGTTCATTTGAAAGTGTCGGCAGTACCTCCTTCATGTTTAACTCTCGATATTGTGCTCCAGAGGTATTGAATAGCTTTTTGACTTCTCCGTCATAGCTATCGAGCATGGTCGCTAATTCGTTTTTGTTTGGTGGCGTGTCTGTAATCACAATAGATTCAAACTCGACATCATTTTGCTGTAAAAACTTAAGCGCTTTTCGACAGGTACTGCAATTTGGATACTGATAAAGCTTCATAATTTCAATTGGGAGATGCGTTTGATAAAAAGATTTGATTTATGCCGCATTATAAACACTTAAATCGTCTAAAACCTCGTTTTCACTGCTATCGAATTATTCAAATACCAACCGAATTTCGAAATTCAGTCGATCTAAGCATGATTTCGGCAGAACGCCGCAAGCAAATTAGATTCAATGCTCTCGACGGCAAATCGCATGTAGCGAAGCCCAATAACCTTACGAGGCACTCCTATGAAATCACTGTCTAAAATCGTATTAATCGCCAGCTCAGTTCTTTTAACTTCAAATGCAATTGCGGCACAACCGCTCACTCAAGGTCAAGCATTAGGGCAATGCAGAGCACTGGCTAGCACTCAGTTTGATAACGTTATTAAAACCAAAGTGGCAAGCATCAAATCTCATCGCGGAACTTTCAAAGCCAAGCTGCGAGTTACGGCTGAAAATGACAAGGGCTTATTCTTGTGCACAATCGACCGTAACCAAAATACTGACATTGTTCGTGTCGACAAAAAAGCGGAGACATTAGCCGCAAACTAATATTCTTGGCATACGCCAATAGATTCAGAATCTGTCCTTTTCAGGCTCGGTTATGGTGAACATGGTCGAGCCTTTTTTTTATACGCAGCACGAGCAGCTTTGCCACGCGCTAACGCTATTTGCATCCTGAGCGAGTGACTAGTGGCGGTAGTTAGAAACTTCCACTTCGAATAGTTTGGTTCTCCAAAGGTGGCGCATTTTTGAGAGCACCTTTAGCTGGTTTGGATAGTGTTCAATTTCGGAATGGCTGCATAGTAAGTTCAGCCGCTCGACTATCGCGCTAATCGACGCCGAACATTGAGTCAGGCTGTGATGCGTAACTAGCACCATCAGACTTGCCATTAGGTCGTCATAACAGCTTTCGTTCTCACAGGGTTTTACCGTTAACGGTTCTAACATTTTATGATCCTACTTATATTGTTATTGTTGGTTTATCAGTTCTCGCGCTAAGGTCGCGAGGTCAGATGGCGACCTGTGTCTGCATTCGTCTTGTGCAGCTAAGATTAAGAGCTTACGAATAAAGCCTTGGCATTGACGCTCTGACGAAAACTGCAAATCAGTCGCTTTAAGTTGTTGTTGATATAGTAGAGCTTTGAGCACTTCGCAGTTAAACGGTATGACCCAGCGCTCGCTCTGTGTGCGCACAACAAAGTCGGCAACACCGTTACCAGCCCTCTTACGACTCGCGATTAAGGCTTTGTAATTAGGAGTAGATTGAATTGCTTGACTTGATAACATGAGTACACCGTTTACGCGAATGAGAATCATTCTCATTAAAAGAATGGAAAATGTCAATCAAATTCATCAAAAATTAATCGTGCCATACATACAAAAAAAGTGAATAATATTGCCTGACCAATTATTGCGGAAAACGAACTGGCTCAAATGCCAGCAACTCCCTTAAGACAAAGACAAGCTAAAACCAACGCCGCAAGCGAGCAAAAATCGATGGAACAATTAGCCAGCAATAAAATTCATGACGGCCAACAACAACAGTTTAAGCACACATCAGCAGTACTGAACTGCGAAATGGTGTTCTCCATATTTCTCCCACCTCAAGCAGCAGCGAATAAAGTGCCGGTTCTGTACTGGTTGTCTGGACTCACGTGCACTGATCAAAACTTTGTTACCAAAGCTGGCGCTCAGAGATATGCCGCCGAGCACGGTATCGCTATTGTTTGCCCTGACACTAGCCCTCGCGGTGACGGTGTAGCGGATGACCCTGAGTGCGCCTGGGATTTTGGTCTCGGTGCTGGCTTTTACGTTAATGCTACGCAAGCACCTTGGGCTGCACACTATCGAATGTACGACTATGTGACTAAGGAGCTCCCTGAGTTAATCAGTCAAAACTTCGCAGTAGACTCCTCGAAAACAGCGATATCAGGCCACTCGATGGGTGGTCATGGAGCGCTAACGCTCGCACTTAATAACCCTAAACAGTATAAATCGGTATCGGCTTTTTCGCCGATAGTGTCACCCTTGAATTGCCCGTGGGGAATAAAAGCACTCTCGAACTATCTTGGAACAGACAAGAGCATGTGGTTAGCCCACGACAGCTGCGAACTAATAAAAACGGCTAATACTCACATCCCAATGTTAGTTGACCAAGGTAGCGCTGATGATTTTCTAGAAGAACAACTTAAAACAGAGTTACTTATTCAAGCTGGTGAAGCCTCAGCTTACCCAATGACCGTGCGTTATCAAGATGGGTACGATCATTCCTACTATTTTGTCTCGAGCTTTATCGGCGAGCACATCGCTTTTCATGCCAACAATTTGAAATAAAATATCTGAAAACACCATGAAGCAAGTTGTTATAGTCGGCGCTAGTCATGCAGCCGCTGAGTCGATTGCCAGTCTACGTAAGTTTGGGTGGCAGGGTAAAATTTTATTAGTCGGCGACGAGGCGATGCTCCCGTATCAACGCCCACCACTTTCTAAAGCCTACTATAAAGGCGAAGTGCCGGCCGACAAGCTGCTGATTCGACCAGAATCGTTTTACCAAAAGAATGAGGTTGATTTGATGCTTGGTCGTCGTGTGACGTCAATCGACCGCGAGAATAAATCTATAGAATTGGATGACTCGGAATCAGTCGCCTATGATTACCTTATTCTTGCTACTGGAACACGCGCTCGAAGGCTGCCCATTGAAGGAGCTGACCTTGATAACATTCATTACCTGCGAAGCAAAGAAGATGTAGACGGCATCAAAGCAAGCTTAAGCCGCGGCGCAAAATTGCTCATTGTCGGCGCAGGCTATATCGGCCTTGAAGTTGCCGCTTCTGCGGTTAAGCAAGGTGTCGAAGTCATTGTCTTGGAGGCGATGGATAGGGTGCTTGCACGTGTTACCAGCCCTGAAATTTCCACGTTTTACCAGCAGTTACATAAACAGGAAGGCGTAGAAATTCGCCTAAACGCTAGCTTATATCGATTTGAACAAAGCGGCTCTGGATTGTGCGCCGTGGACAGCGATGGTGAACGTATTGAGTTCGACTCAGCGATAGTTGGCATTGGTGTCATACCTAATGTTGAGCTTGCCGAAGCAGCTAAATTAAGCTGCGACAATGGCATTGTGGTCAACGAGTACGCGCAAACCGATGACCCCGCTATTTATGCGATTGGCGATTGCAGCAATCATCATAATATTCTGTACGATCGACGCATACGACTAGAGTCAGTTCCGAACGCTGTCGAGCAAGCAAAAGTAGCGGCTAAGAGCATTTGTGGAGAGCCGGTAGTTTATGATCAATTGCCATGGTTTTGGTCTGATCAATACGATGTCAAACTGCAAACGGCTGGCTTGCTGCAAGGTCATGACCAAGTAGTTATAAGAGGCTATCGCGAAAGCCGAAAACTTGCGGCCTTTTATTTAAAACAAGGTATATTAATAGCTGTCGACGCCCTAAATTCACCTGCCGAATTTATGCTTTCCAAGAAACTGATTCAGCAAAAGGCCAGCCCTAATACTGAGCAACTTGCCGACCCAAATGTGTCGTTAAAAGAGCTTCTATAGACCAAATTTTGCCGCCATTAGCGATCGATAAAAGCCCGTGTAGCTAAGTCTCATGGTTATTAAAATGAGATCAGATTGAAAAACCACCAAGCTTAGTTTCTAAGTATTCGGCTAAACCTTCGCGAGCACCCTCGCGCCCTAAGCCACTCTCATTCATTCCCCCAAATGGCGCAGCAGCACTGGTAGGGTTAATATCATTAATACCGATAATACCGAAGTTCAAGTCTTCGAACGCATGCATTGCTCGCGATAGGTTTTGTGTATAGACATAGGCGGCTAATCCGTAGTTAGTGTCATTCGCCTTTTCTATCACTTCATCGTAGTCATCAAAGGCAATTACAGCTGCCACTGGGCCAAAAGTTTCTTGCCGATAAATCCGCATTTCTGGCGTTACACCACTGAGTAAGGTTGGAGCGTAAAAATGCCCTTTGGCTAGCGCACCCTGTTCTAAACGCTCACCGCCAGCGTGCAAAATCGCGCCTTTACGGAGCGCGTCATCAACCTGAGCAGCAACCTTGTCAACCGCAGCTGCATTAACCAATGGACCAATCGAAACACCAGGCTCGGCGCCGTTGCCTACTTTCATTTTTTTAACTCGAGCTGAGAAAGTTTGAATAAATGTGTCAAACAGATCGCGTTGAACAAAAATTCTATTAGGGCTGATGCAGGCTTGACCAGTGTTCAAAAACTTAAGCAGCGAAGCTCCTTTAGCGGCGTGCACTGGATCAGCATCGTCGAACACAATAAAAGGGGCATGCCCGCCGAGCTCCATCGACACCCTTTTCAGTTGTGGCGCGGCGGCTTGCGCTAAGTGTTTACCGACCGCTGTAGACCCAGTGAAGGTGAGTTTTTTGACCGCTGGATTTGTACAAAACTCTTCTCCAATAGGACGCGGGTCGCTCGCGGTCACTAAGTTCGCCACACCTTTGGGCAAACCCGCTTCAATAAGAATTTCGAACATCGCAATTGCGCACAAGGGCGTTGCCTCAGCAGGCTTCAATACAATAGTGCACCCTGCCGCGAGCGCCGGCGCTATCTTACGCGTGAGCATTGATATCGGGTAATTCCACGGCGTGATCGCAGCAACAACGCCAATACCTTGGTAACGCACCATAAATCTCTGATCCGCGCGTGCTGAGGGTATCGTTTCACCGTAGACACGCTTACCTTCTTCAGCAAACCAACGTAAGAAGTCGGCAGCATATTGAACTTCGTTTAGCGCTGCTTTGAGTGGCTTGCCCTGCTCCCGAGTCATTAGCTCCGCTAAGTTCTGTTTGCGGTCCATCATAAGCGAATAAGCATTAAGCAAAATCTCGGCACGTGCGTAAGCCGTTGCTGACGACCACGAAGAAATTGCCTCAGAAGCCGCATCGATTGCAGCCAATGCTTGCGCTTGCCCGCCATCAACAACATCGCCGATATGCTCGCCAGTTGCCGGGTTGCTTACGCTAAATGTTTGGCCAGTTTTGAGCCATTCGCCGTTGATATACATGGTCAGACCACCACTAAATTTCTAGGCCTCAAAAGTAATTCAATGTATTTGATGATACAAACATAAATCACGCTAGAAGCAATGATTGATATTAGCTTCAAATGGCCATTTCACAATGAGGTTAATGTTAATTGAAATACAACTCTGAGCAACAACCGAGCTATACTCAGACACGCAAGGCAGTGTAGCAATTACCATGAACACCCGCTCGCCATTTCAAATAAGCTGAGATCAACAATGTTGGACTAACGAACAACTAAATTTAAAGCCTCACAAACTTAGAGCCTCACAAACTTAGCGCTCCACCAGTAGGGCACAAACAATACACAAACGCTCCGTATAGAACCACTTTCCCCAACGCCATGAGCAAAAGCTTATGACCTTAACTCTGTGCACCAATCCTCATGTATAGCCACGATCAATTAAAATCCAGTCGCTTCTTTCTGGTGTTTCTCGCCAGCTTAGCCGCATTGGGGCCGATGGGCATTGACACCTATTTACCTACGCTTCCCAACCTCGCAAATGATTTTTCAGTCAGTATGGCTACCGCTAACCTGACTGTCAGCACCTTCATGATGGGCTTGGCCTTAGGCCAGTTTTTAGGCGGGCCACTGTCAGATCAATTAGGCCGTAAAGCGATTGGGCTATCAGGGCTAGCGATATTTACATTAGCCTCAATAACCATTGTTATCTCAAACAACATTGATCAAGTATTGTTTTTCAGACTGTTACAAGCATTCGGTGGCGGCTTTGCGTCCGTCATTTGCATGGCGCAAGTGCGAGATGTGTTTGAGTCACATGAGGTTGGTCAAAAGTTCGCCAACATTGTTTTAGTGATTTTGATAGCGCCAATGTTTGCACCTGCCGTTGGCACTCTTCTGTCAACTTACGGTTGGCGCATGATTTTTTTCGCTTTAGCGGCATTTAGCTCAATCTTGGCCGCCGTTTATCTTATTCGCATTCCCGAGACACTTGATGACCGACCGTCGTCATTTAGCGCGAAAGAAGCCTTTACCGGCTACTGGGCGGCAATCACTAAGCGTACCAATGGCCACCTTGTGGCCCTAAGATACGCCTTTTTCACGGGCTTTAGTGGCAGCGTTCTGTTTTGTTATGTCACCAATGCGGCGTTCATTTTGATTGAGCACTTTGAGCAATCCAAAGTAGCGTTCTCAGTGTATTTTGGAATGATGGTGTTCGCGCTAATGCTAGGCAATCGGCTAACCGCTCACTTAATGAAGACCGTAGCAATGCCAGTAATCATTTATTGGGGGAATTTGGCGCAGTTGCTCTCGGCCGCTGGCATGGTATTACTCTGCCTGTTTAGTGAACCACCTCTGTGGCAAGTTATGTTTGGGATCTCCATTCTGATGACCTGCGCCGGGGCAATTTCACCTGCATCTGCGGGGCATTTCATCAGCTTGTTTTCCAAGAATATTGGCTCAGCATCCTCACTTAACTCGACTTTATTGTTTGCTTTCGGCTCTGTCGTTGGAGGCATTGCCGCCTTGTTATCTAACGGAAAACTATTACCGATTTTTGCAGTAATGTTGTGCTCATCGATGATTGCAAGGCTGCTATTACTGTCGGCTCGCGCGAAAGAACGGCTGCCGTTAAAGGCCGAATCGCTTGATGGCTAGTCTGGGTCGATATGCCAATCCAGTGCCGCCAACCTTGACTCACTAGCAATTTCGGTGGGCATGTTGGCGAGGGTAAGTTGCGCCTCGCAAGCAATAGTCCCATCAGCCAGTAAAAGCTGGCCTTCGGCTTTACCAATGCGGCCTTTCAATTTGATCACTCTGCCTAATGCCGTTAGCTCCTCACCTATCGGCACAGGGTGTCGGTATTGCAC
>CAKZRZ010000102.1 GCA_937918955.1 uncultured Arenicella sp. | reverse complement strand
GGCTTAACTCAGTTTGAGCAAAAGAATTTCGAAGGTGCTGAAGCGACTTTTAACCGCGCCACTAAGTACGAGAAAGTGCGTAAGACCGCGGAAAACTGGATTAAATACGTCAAAGCAGAAGTTAGACGTTTGAAGGAGCTTGATGCTCCAATCCAAGAAATTGATACTAGTGTAGAGCCGGAAGTTAGCTAACTTGTCGCAACTTTAATTCAAAGAATAATTAAGAATTTGCCAAGCCTTAATGGCTTGGCCACTTAAGAGGTTAAGTATGGGTACAGCAGTACTAAAATCGTTACTAAAGAAAAGCGTTGTGGGCGCGGCACTCTTAACAGTAGTGCCATCAGCCGCATATGCTGATCGAACTGACGATATCGTTGCAAACAATAAACGGCGTTTAGAAGCTGGAGCAGCGTCACAGAAGCGTATTGACGATGTGTCTGAGAGGACTGAAAAGATCATCGCCGAGTATCATCAGCAGCGTAAAAATGTTGAAGTGTTGAAAAAATTCAACGAGCGTTTGCGTCGCACATTAGTGGCTCAAGAGAATGCGATGGTTAAACTTGAGCGCTCTATTGAAGACGCGTCTTTAATAGAGCGTCAGATTGTGCCGTTGATGCTAAGTATGATTGATGGTTTAGAAAAGTTTATCGCAGCGGATATCCCATTCAAATTGGATGAGCGACGTGCACGACTTGATCGAATCAAAGGTTACTTGACCAATGCAAATATTTCAGCTGCAGAACGTTTTCGGCAGGTTCTTGAAGCATACTCGATTGAAAACGCTTATGGTCAAAGCATCGATGCGTTTACTGAGGAACTTCAACTAGATGGCGTTGCTAAGACAGTGAACGTTCTTCAAATTGGCCGTGCGGGTTTATATTACCAAACTTCAGACGGTACTCAGTCTGGTTATTGGGATAAGCAGGCCAAGCAATGGACTAGTCTAGATGCCTCTCACAACGAGGGCATTACTAAAGCAATTAGAATCACTCAGGGTAAGGAAGTTAACGACCTTATGACCTTGCCAATTGCGGCACCGGAGGCGATTTAATATGACCACTTTTTCAAGTATTGATATGGCGATTAAACCAGTTATGCACAAAGCAATTAAAATATCGCTAGTTGCTGCTTCTGCTGTTTCGGTTCTGGTTGGCGCTGGGGCCGCTCAGGCTCAAAACACCTTGAACATCGAGCAGCTGTTTAACACCACTAGAAGTGCAACAGCAAAAGAGCGAAGTGTTAACACGGCTCGTGAGAATTCTTTCAAAGCTGAGCGTAGCAAACAACAAGGTCGCCTGAATTCGATGAAGAATGAGCGAGCTCGCCAAGAACGTATTGGTAAAGAACTCGAAAATACTTTCGAGCAAAACGAAGAGAAAATCAAAGTACTGCAAACTGAACTCGCTAAAGAACTCGGTGACTTGAAGCAATTGTTTGGTGTTATTCAATTGTCTGCATCTGAGGCGCAAGAGTCTTATAAGACTTCGTACATTAGTGCTCAGTATCCTGACCGTTCTGCAAACTTGCGTCAGATGGTAGCCAAAATGGCGAGCCTAACTGAATTGGTTTCGATTGATGAAATCGAAGACCTTTGGTTTCAACTTCAGAACGAGATGACCGAGCAGGGCAAGATTGTTCAATATACAGCACCTGTTCGTTTCAAGACCGGTGAAGAAAGAGATGAAGAAGGTAACGTAACGCCTGTTTTCGAGACACAGGACCTACAGGTAACTCGTATAGGAGTGTTCAGTGCAGTCGCAGGTGATAACATCCTTACTTACAACGACACCACAGGTTACACGGCTCTAGGGCGTAAAATGGGCGGTAGCCGTGCCGCATTTACTGGCCTGTCGAACAACTTACAAGGTCTCAGTAGCGGCATAACACCCTTTATGCTTGACCCAAGTAAGGGCGTTTTGTCCTCGGCCTATGTTGAGATTCCAACCGTGATCGAGAAAGCAGAAGAAGGTGGTGTTGTTGGGTATGTAATTATCGGCCTCGGTTTAATTGGCTTACTAATATCAATTCTTCGAATACTTATTTTGATGGGTATAGAGTCTAAGGTAAGTAAACAGGCTCGAGATTTGAAACGACCGTCTTTAGGAAATCCTTTGGGTCGTGTAATTAAGGTATTTCAGGATAATCCGAATTCAGATCCTGAGTCGATGGAGCTTAAGCTTGGCGAAGCCATGCTCAAAGAGTCTCCTAAGTTGAATGCTTGGGTAATGTTCGTGAAAATTATCGCCGTCGTAGCGCCGCTATTAGGTCTACTTGGTACTGTGACGGGCATGATTCAAACATTCCAAGCGATTACCTTATACGGTGCAGGTGATCCGCAAACAATGGCGGGTGGTATTTCGCAAGCACTTGTAACAACGGTTCTTGGTTTGATTGTTGCGATCCCAATGGTGTTCATGCATTGGTTGGCATCCAGTCGTGCGAAGCGAATTGAGGGTGTGTTAGAAGAACATGCCGCTGGGTTAATCGCAGAGCAATACGAAGCACATAAATAGGAATTAACAGCCGCTTAGCCTCTTAGTAATACTGGGTTTGGCTAAGCCCTATTTACAATTCAAGTAGCATAATTGAGTTGTATAGACTTATTAAATCAAAAGAGCGAGCGAACCTTAGCTCGTTCTCAAGAGGAAGTAATCAATGAAAAGATTAGGTAAAAGTAATACCGAGGAAGAAACCGATATTGACATCACGCCCATGTTGGACGTTGTTTTTATCATGCTTATTTTCTTTATCGTAACCGCCAGTTTTGTAAAAGAGTCGGGCATTGACATTAATAAGCCTCCAGCGTCGGACGAGCCACCAAACCCTGATGCGCCTAAGCCGATCGTAATCGAAATTGATAAGCTTAACGAAATTCGCATTGATCGTAATGTCGTTGATTTTAGAGCGATTAAGGCTACCGTAACGCGCTTGCGTGCCGAGAGACCTGAAGCTGCCGTAGTGGTGAAAGTTCACCCGAAGGCGCAAACTAAAGCCATCGTTCAAGCGATTGATGGCATCAAGTCTGCAAATGTAGCTCAGCCGACGATTTCGCTTAGCGAAGGTTAGTAACCAACCGCCGGTGGACAGAGTTTTTGCCATTAAGGCTGTCGCAGTTAGAAAAGCGTGCTATTTAGCACGCTTTTTTTATGTCTCAAATTTAGCTCGCTGATCCAGACAATTTATCTAAAAAGTTATGTCTATTTTATGGCGTTGTAATAGCTAGCTCGAAATTGCTCGGTTTACGTGGTAGCTTAAAATTAGACGGAGGGTGTTTATAAGTCTATTTTTCGAAATAGCGCGTCCAATACACGTCGACTAAGCTAACTAAATTCACGGAGAAAGCACTATGGCTTCAATATCCAATAGAATTAAACAAGGTTTGAATATTCGAAACGATGAGTCTGAAGTTGATATAACGCCGATGCTCGACGTGGTGTTTATCATGTTGATCTTCTTTATTGTCACCGCGAGCTTCGTGAAAGAGACTGGATTTGGAATAAATCGCCCACTCGCGAGCCCCGAAAGTGTGCCTACGGTTCCGCCAATAGTAGTCGAAATCAGCGCTGACAATATCGTTAGGATCCAAAATTTTGATGTTCCTGCGGCGGCTATCAAGTCGACTATAGTTAGACTTAGAGCTCAAATGCCTGAGTCAGCGGTTGTGGTTAGAGTTGATCCAAAAACTAAGACTAATTCGATGATTGGCGCAATTGACGCAATCCGTGCTGCGAACGTCGAGTTCCCGAGTGTGAGTTTTACTCGAGGCTAAACACACTAAGAACTTTACTAAGTGAGTACCACTCCAAGCACCTCTAAATTAAGGCGGCGCTCCTGTAATGGGGCGCTGTCTAACTAAATAAATAATTCCCCTCTTTACTGAGTGTTATGTAGAAATGATAAAAGTAGCAATAAATGGTTTTGGACGTATCGGCCGAAATGTAATTCGAGCTTTATATGAGAATGGATACAGTGATCGCATAGAAGTAGTAGCGATTAATGACTTAGCTCCTACTGAATCAAATGCACATTTATTGCAATTTGATACAACACATGGGCGCTTTAACGCTAAGGTAGACTATTCTGAAGACAGTATTTCAATTAATGGGAGTCGAATACCGGCGTTTATGCAGAGAGACCCAGCTCAATTGCCATGGTCTGATTTAGATGTCGATATTGTCTTTGAATGTACAGGCTTTTTTCGAGCGCGCGACAAGGCTAATCTACATTTGCAAGCTGGGGCAAAAAAGGTTTTGGTCTCTGCGCCTGGCAAGCAAATGGATGCAACCATTGTTTACGGGGTTAATCATGAAGTGTTGAATTCGGATAGTGTATTTGTCTCTAATGCATCCTGTACAACTAATTGCTTGGCTCATGTCGCAAAGGCCATGAATGACACTCTCGGTATTCAAAGCGGTTTAGCCAATACGGTGCATGCCTATACGAACACTCAAAACCTTCTTGATTCGTATCATAAAGATAAGCGCCGGGGGCGAGCGGCGAACTATTCTATGATTCCTACGTCGACTGGCTCGGCTAAAGCGATAGGTAGCGTTATTCCTGAGCTCGACGGCAAACTTGATGCAGTCGCAGTGCGGGTGCCAACTTTGAATGTCTCTCTGCTGGATTTTACTTTTGTTCCGACTAAGTCTGCCAGTCTAGCGACTATTGAGGCGATTTTTGCTGAGTACACGCAAGGGCGTGAATCGGTTTTTGAATTAAACACACAGCCTTTAGTTTCGATTGACTTCAACCATAACCCTGCATCGTGCATTGTCGATATTGAGCAAACTCGAGTAAGTGGTAACTTGATTAAGATACAAGCTTGGTACGATAACGAATGGGGTTTTTCAAACCGTATGCTAGATACAGCTATTGCAATGGGAGCATAGTGCCTTAGGCGAAGCGGTGTAATTTTTATTGAGCTGCTTTGCGAGCAATGTCGGCATAGCACTTTCGCTATTTTTAGCTATGTCGTAAAATTCTCCCACCTATCCCACACCCGCTTGCATGGATCTTTTAGAGCTATTTGCATTGAGCTAGTCATGCTTAGCAAGCTTGAATCCATTAGTTTAAACTACGTTATTACCTGAAATATAAAATGAGCACACCGTCAATTAGCCCAGCCATTAAAGATGCATTATCCGCTTTAGCCGACCAAGATTTGAAGAGCGGTATTAAGCGAAAGTTCACCGCTGACTCATCTCGAGTCGATAAATTTTCTCATGACCTTGGCGAGTTTTATTTAGATCTAAGCAAAACCCATATTAGCGACGAGCTAGTGTCGAGTTATCTTGGTTTTGCAAAAGAGGTTAATTTTGAACAGAAACGGCATGAGTTTTTAGCGGGAGCTAGGATCAACAACTCAGAGGATCGCTCTGTGTTGCACGCACTCTTGAGAGATAGCTCGAACCAAGGCATTGCCATGGTAGAACCGGATACACTTGAACAAGCGGCAAGTTCGAAGGCTCAGTTTATTGATCAGTATCACGCCATTCAAAGTAAACTTGATACGCGCGATGTACCTGTAGCAGACATAATACACGTCGGAATTGGTGGCTCATCACTGGGTACGCAATTGGTATTCGAAGCGCTTAAACAGCTAAATTCCTTAATCAAGGTTCACTTTATTGGCAATATCGACGCGCACCAACTTGTTGATGTATTAAACCAGTGTCGACCGGAAAGCACCCTAGTGATCGGAGTATCAAAGACCTTTAGCACTGCGGAGACTCTACAAAACCTTGATTCTATTGCAACTTGGTTTAGACGCTCGGGTGTTAGCGAGCCGCTTTCTCAGTTTTACGGAGTGACCGCGGCTCCAAGCAAAGCCATGGACTATGGTATAGCTAGCGACAATGTTGTCTCGTTCCCAAACTGGGTTGGCGGGCGTTATTCGGTTTGGTCTTCAGTATCTCTATCCGCTGCCTTGGTAATCGGTATCGAACGATTTAATGAGCTCCTTGACGGTGCCGCTGAATTAGACAAACACTTCTATCAACAGCCGCTTGAATCAAATGTCTGCTTTTTAAGCGCGATGCTCGATCATTACTATGGCAATTTCTTAGACGTTAAATCGCGTGCTATTTTCGCTTATGATTTTCGCCTTCGGTCTTTGGTTGATTATCTTCAGCAACTCGAAACCGAGAGTAACGGCAAAGATCGTCAGCGCGACGGCACTCAAGTCGATCAGCAAACTTCACCCGTAGTTTGGGGCGGAGTGGGCACCGATGTTCAGCATTCAGTGTTTCAAATGTTGCACCAAGGTACGGCGCTTATTCCTTCTGAATTTATTTTGGTAGCAAATGCCGACCATCAAATGGACGATCATCATCAAGAATTATTGGCAAATGGATTGGCACAAACCGCCGCGTTGTTGGCTGGTCAAGATCTAGAAACAATTGAACGTTTGTACAAATCTGAAAATTTAAGTGACGCAACCAAACACGCCAAGATTTTCTCAGGGGACCGGCCTTCAAGCACTATCTTATTAGACAAACTCACGCCGAAAGCGTTAGGAGCTCTGTTAGCATTTTATGAACACAGAACATTCTGCTTTGGTGTTTTGACCAACATTAACTCGTATGACCAAATGGGGGTTGAGCTTGGTAAGCGTTTAGCCAAGCAGGTCAAGCCGCTATTATCTGAAGAAGCTAATAGTGACGAGACACAAAAAAGCGCAGAAGAGTTTGACCCTTCTACGCTTAGTCTTCTCGCTAAGATCAAAAATAGCCTGGACTAATTAAGACCCTGTAGATTTTAAAAGTAATTATTATCAGCGGCCATTGAAGCGTTTTGAATGGCCGCTACAGTATTTACTAGTCCAGTCTAAACTGTACCTTCGTTGAGATCGCAGTGCTGCGCACTGCTAAACCAGTCGTCTGATTACGAGCTGGCGAGAAACGCCACTTTTTAACTGACTTAATCGCAGCGTCATCAAACGTTTTATTTGGCTCTGATTCAACTACCGTAACTTCCACAGGTTTCCCATTAGTGTCGATGAAAAAGCGCACTTTAACCCAACCTTCAACTTCGTTTTTGAGTGCGCGCGAAGGGTAGCGCGGTGCTTCGCGGCTGATGATTTTAGCTGGGATGATTTTTGGAGGCTCTGGTTTCGCTTCTTCTACAACCGCTGCAGCTTGCTGCTCACCTTCGGCTGCCTCAGCGGCCGCGGCGGCCGCAATTTCGGCTTGTTTCGCTTTAACTTTTGCATTAAGTGCATTTAAACCATTCCGATCAACATTTAGGCGTTTTACAAGGGCTGAATACTTGTTGGTATCTTCAGTATTATCGGCCTCGAATGCTTCGTTTGCTCGCGCGAGTAAGCTTGCACTCAGTGCTTTGACGCGAGGTTCAGAATTACTCTTGCTGATCTTATTGGCCTTTAGCGCCTCAGATACAAGTGAATAAGCATTGCCCTTGGTTGGAGGTGTTAGGTTGCCTTGCTCAAGTGCTGCATCGATTTTAGCAATCAACTCTTGCTCTGCCTTAAGAGCTGCTGCTGCGCCTCCACCTGCTTTGTCATCGCCAATTCGCTCTAACACTGCTGTTGTTTTAGCAATGTCTTCTGCGCTACCGTTGGCTTGAATGTCTTTTACATGAGCTTGGATAGCTTCATCTAAATTAGCTACCAAGGTATCGTTTTCAAGGTTTAGGGGTTCGATTACACGTAACGCCTCAACGGTCTCGAGAGCTTTGTCGAAGTCTGCGCTGTCAACGTACTCTTGATAAGAAGTGCGTAGTGATTCAGCGATTGTCTTGCGGCCTTCGTAAGCGATTGGGTCATACGGATCAATTGCTAACACTTGGTCATAGTACTCAAGTGCATTGTCACCCTTAGGCGAAATGTAGCGTCCGTCAAGCAAGGCATTTGCAGCTTGCTGATTTAGCTCATTAGTAATCGATACTGTTGATACTTCCTCGTCGGCAGCGCTGGTGGTTTGCTCTTGTGGAGTATTCACTACTACAGGCGCGGCAACTTCGTCTTCTCCGCCTAGAAACAAGAATGCGATAATGCCAAGCACTACCACACCAATGCCCGCGTAGATGGCTGGGTTGGTCTTGCGGCTCGCGGCCAAAGAGTCAATGCTGGCTTTATTCTCCGCCGGACCGACGGTCATAATGTCTTCGCCAGCGGCTTGTTTCGCAACTAGCTCAGTGTGAAGGGCATAGCCTGATTTAAATGCCAAGAAAATTTGATTTGGACTAACAGGCTTGTTGAAAGCGCGATAAACCAAAGGTTGAATATTTGACTTAAGAATTTCGCTAAGAGGTTCTTTTTCACCAACCATAATCAATACTTGGGTCGGGTCGGCTTGTTTGAGCTTGATCGCTTGATCAATCGCCGCGTCTACACCGCCCCCAGCACTGTCGATATCAAAGATAATGATTCCATTGCCTTCAAGCAGACCAGTGTTACTGAGTATTTCGCCAACAGATTCACGAGCTGTGAATTGTTGATCTGTGGTGTTGTTGCCAATAATAGCTTCTACTACCGCTGAATCGGCTGATATAACGAGTGCCGAAGGTTTGATATTGTCGTCAGACATGTATCCTCCTAGTTTTTATTTTGGGGGTGTTCAGCATAATGACCCCAATACGATCATTATGACTCAATACGAAAGCTCACTCATAATAGCACTACAAATGCTAATTACCATCTTGTAAACAAGCCAATCGACTATTTTTGGCGCTTTTTTAACAGACTTTTTCAACTCGATTGATCTTTTTCGAGATCATCATAGCTATTTAGTCATTCTTTAACTTTACCGATCGCTGCATTGCTCTATATTTATGCACAATACACACAATCAAAATTTTGAGACTGCTGGGTGTATTGTGCATATGTCACGCTAGGTATTGCGCGACTGATTGAGCTCAGCCATTGCCAATTGTTTGGCTTTGTTTAGTTTCTTTTGATAACGGCTTTGAACAATCGCGCTCATAATCAGAACGCCTAGAATGAAGTAAAACGTAGTCTTAGACATTTGCAGAATGTCATTGCCGAACAGCTTCATATGCGCAAGATGGCCGCCTTCGGTCAATAGCATTACGCCGACCAAGAAAAGAATAAACAAGCCTAAAACTTCGTACATTCTATTTTTGTGTAAAAATTCTGAAACTGTGTCGGCCAATACCACCATCAGTATGCCACCGGTAATGATCGCTGTTGCCATTACGGCAAACACTTTAGTCACCGCCATGGCGCTCAAGATCGAGTCAAACGAGAACACAACATTCATCGCCACAATCCAGAAAATTACGAAGCCCACTGATTTGGCTTCACGTTGCTCGCCATCGAGTTCTTCAAGGCTCATCATGTGCAAGATCTCTTTCATAGCCGTGTATAAAATAAACGCACCGCCAAACAACACCACAATGGCATGAAGGTTAAAGTCAGCTTGAATCACGCCATCAATGTTAATTGCAAATAACTGCTGCTGGAAGCTTTCGAGAATATTGAGCAACAAGAATAGCAATACAATACGAAAGAAAACCGCCAGTACGATGCCCCAAAAGCGAACCGACTTTTGTTTTTCAATTGGCGCTCTTTTACTTTCAAGCGAAATGTAGAGTAGATTGTCAAAGCCAAGAACGGCTTGCAGCGCAATAAGTAATGCTAGGTCGACTAGGTTGGCTAAGGTAAAAATTTCGCCCATCGTAATTCCCCGTTAATGATTATTTTTGGTATTTATTTACGTTTTACATTATTTGTCTTCGTATGTACAAAAGTAGGCAGTTTGAATGCGCACTTTGACACTAAAGTTTGCATTTTCAGCAATCTCAAATGAGTCGCCTGCTTTAAAGTCTTGCCATAGGTCGTGACCTGGCAATTTTACACATAGCTCTCCGCTGATAATCGTCATCACCTCATGCTGCTGCGTGCCAAACTGGTATTCACCGATGTCCATAACGCCTACGGTGGCGGGGAGTGTGCTGGTTTGTAAGCCGATTGAGGCAACTTTACCATCAAAATAATTATTTACGTTTAACATGTCAAAAGTACGAGGTTTAGGCAATTTGCCAGTTGAGTGTTTGGCCGGCGAAAAATGGAACAATGGCATCACCATTGCTGAGTGCAATTTCTGTGGGCATGGTCCATGCTTCTCGCTTGAGAGTGATTTTTTTAGTATTTCGCTCTAAGCCATAAAAATCTGCACCGTAAAAAGAGGCGAACCCCTCTAGCTTATCAAGTGCACCCAGGTCATCAAAAACTTGGGTGTAGAGTTCTATCGCTCCCCAGGCGCTATAGCACCCTGCACAACCGCATGATGTTTCTTTGGCGTGCTTTGCGTGAGGTGC
>CAKZRZ010000101.1 GCA_937918955.1 uncultured Arenicella sp. | reverse complement strand
CCGTACCAACGACACACGCCATAAACCAGCTCTTGCACAAAGCCTCGATCTTGCGGCGAATATTCGTGGTCGTCAAAGAAGCCGGCGAGAGCGGCGTCTAGCGATTGCCCTTTATCGATGATCTGCCAACAGATCTTGGCAGCGGCGGCCCGCGTATTTAATTTCTTAGCCATGGGTTTGTTTAGGTCTTAGGCTTAGAACTGGCTTCGCCAAGAATATCGCCAATTCCAAAATCATAGCCGTTAAGAAACTGGTCGATCGGTAGTGGTTTGCTACCATCGCGCTGTACTTTTTCGAGCCTTAGTACGCCTTCACCACAGGCGACATCAAGGCCGTTTTCAGAGCAGCTTAAAATAGTGCCCGGAGTTTGATCTCGGTCGTTAGTATCCGAGTTCGATTTTGCCATCACGCTCGCTTGCCATATGCGTAGACGGGTTGACGCGTGATGGGTTTGGCTGACAGGCCACGGTATGAAGGCTCGCAATTGCTGATGAAGTTCGCTTGCTGGCCGGCTCCAGTCTATTTCTGCTTCCGCTTTCGTAATTTTTTTTGCGTAGTTGGATGACTCATGGTCTTGCTCAGTCGGCACAAGAGAGGGGTTAGCGCTGAGGTCGTCAAGGGTTTTACAGATGCCTTTTGCTCCTAAACTCGCGAGCTTGTCATGTAAGCTTGCACTGGTGTCATCATTTTCGATTTCAACTTCAAGTATGTCGAAAACTGGGCCAGTATCCAGCCCGAGTTCCATGCGCATGATGCTTACACCTGTCTTTTTGTCGCCTGCTTCAATAGCCCGTTGAATTGGTGCGGCACCGCGCCATCTTGGCAATACTGAAGCATGAATATTCAGGCAGCCAAGTGGAGGTATATCTAATATCTTTTGCGGCAACAGCATGCCGTAGGCGACAACGACCATGATGTCGACATTAAAGTCTGAGATAAGCTCGCTTTGATCTTTTAGGCTAGTTGGTTGAAAGACCGGGGCTCCGATTTCAAGCGCGTATTCTTTCACAGGTGGCGCAGTCAGTTTTTTGCCTCGGCCCGCTTTTCGGTCAGGCTGAGTAAATACAGCGACGATCTCATGCTTGCGCGCTAATGCTTTGAGTGGTGCAACGGCGAACTCTGGCGTGCCGGCGAAAATAATTTTCATTACTCAATAACTCTTTATCTTGCTTGTGGTCTTGATCACTATTTGTGACCTGTTCTCAGGAACTTCGAGCTCGCTTGACTAATTTTTTCTTTACTCGGTCTTGCTTTAATCGTGACAGATAATCGACAAACACCTTGCCTGCAAGGTGGTCCATCTCATGTTGAATGCAAACAGCTAACAAGCCATCAGCTTCCAGCTCATAGATTTCGCCTTGTTCGTCTAGTGCTGTTATTTTAATGCTCTCAGCGCGTTTAACTGGTGCGTAGTATTCAGGCACCGACAAGCAGCCTTCGTCGTAAATTTGTTCGCCGTCTTGCTCGACAACCTTTGGGTTGATAAGCACTCGAGGCTGATCGCGATCTTCTGAAAGGTCCATCACGATCACTTGTTTATGCACGTCTACTTGCGTTGCTGCGAGGCCGATGCCATTGGCGTCATACATGGTTTCAGTCATGTCTTTGACCAGCTGGCGGATTGAGTCGTCAACCGTCTCAACTGGTTTAGCAACGGTTCTGAGACGCTCATCGGGGTAAACTAAGATTTCTAAAATGGCCATATCTGGGCGAAATATTTTTAATTTTGGACAGTTAATGCTGGATTTTGCTTACAGTTGACGTTGAAAATAACGTAAACTGTATTCTACAATGTTCTCGTAACATACTAAATAAGCTATATTATTTGTCTTTCGAGCTTGCCTCAGCACGACAATGAGCCATACTCTAGCAAATGATATCTACAAGTGATGTTGGCTTGCTGATTACTGTGATCGAACTCAGTTCGAATTTAGGTAGCGCATTTAATCGAGAAATTTGGGTTTGAGGCAGCGTTTTGCTCCAACTGACTCAAACTCGCGCTATTATGCTCGAATCAATGAGCACATGCTACGAAAACAAAGCGTTGCTTAGGGTGATTGATAAGTTTAACGAGTGTTAAGCTTAGCTATCGATCTTAGCCGACGATAAGCCTAACCAGCTATGCCTGAAAGACAGGCGGATAATAATGACAATAATTAAATCAAATATTTTCAAAAACCAATTTTCTGAAAGAGTTACCGAAAATGCTCGGCGTACCGCAGCGCGTGGTATGAGGCTGTGCCTACAAGCTTTATTTGCGATCATGCTTACGTTCAGTGTTGGGGTGAGCAGCCAAGCTCAGAGCGACTCTTTATTGAATGACTCCTACCCTGATCGCTATACGGTCGTTAAGGGAGATACATTATGGGGCATTTCTGCTAAGTTTTTGCGTGATCCCTGGCGCTGGCCTGAAGTTTGGCAAGGTAATCCACAAGTGGATAACCCAGATCTAATTTTTCCGGGTGATGTTTTAGTATTGACCTTTATTAATGGTCAGCCGGTGCTCAAGACCTTGCGTCGGGAAACGGTGAAATTATCACCAAGCGCTCGTAGCACTCAGTATGATGATGCGATTCCTTTGATTGATCCAGCCGCGATTGCGCCTTATTTAGATTCTCCCTTAGTGACTGATCAGAACGAATTGAAAAGCGCGCCGTATGTAGTTGATGGTTTGAACAATCGTTTAATTCTTGGCGGTGGTGATCAGTTCTATGCGCGCCAAATTGAAGATCAGACTGTTGAGAAGTTCAGAATTTTTAAGCCAGGTCGTCATTTCGTAGACCCGATTACCGGAGAAAGCCTAGGTTGGGAGGCTCGCCATCTAGGTAATGCTCGCATGCTCAAAGCAGGTGATCCGTCTCGTTTAGAAGTTACTAAGGGCAATGAAGATATCAATATTCGTGATCGCTTACGTCCAGTTTTGGTTGAAGAAGCCTTACCGTTCTTCGCGCCTGCCGCGCCGTTAGATGACGATATTAGAGGGCTTATTTTGGATACGCCTAACAAAGCCACTGAACTCGGCGCGCTATCAATTGTCGCGATTAACTTAGGTGATCGAGAGCAATTGAGAGCAGGTGATGTATTGCGCATTAAGAGTCAGAGAATGCCGAAAAAAGACCCATATACTGGTGAAAAGTACTTTATTCCTGAAGAAGAGATAGGTTTGGCTTTGGTTTTCAGAACCTTTGAAAAAGTGAGTTATGCGATCATTACTGATTCAAATCGCCAAGTCACTCCAGGTGATGTTTTGGTGAGCCCAAAAGCGGAATAATCTGTAGTTTGCTCGCTTGGTCCAGGGCGACCGAGCGAGCTTCAAAAACAAATACTAGCGCAAGGATTGCGTCTAGCCAGTTTAGTGATTTAGTTAATCTAAAACGGCCATGGAGGGTCGACTTCAATGCAAGTAAAAAATAATAGATCGAAACCCCTTTTATCGAGCACTGCATGCTCGAAGATCAACTCAGGCGATCAATTGCCTCTAATTCCTAGTGAATCGAGCTCTTTAGAGGCTTGGTGCCGCCTTATTCGAGACCGGCGATGGAGCCGGCAGCAAAAGAAGCGGCTGCTAGATCATTATCGAAATCCGCAGGCCATTTTGGATGCACCAGTGTTTGAAACACGAGCACTGATTTCCGGGAAGCTGTGTTCAGCCTCAGCAAATGTTGATGAGGCTGATATTAGGGCTGATGTTGAGTGGTTGAGCGAGTATGACCAGAATTTGGTGAGTATTCTCGATACTCACTATCCAGAGAGCTTATTGCATTTGCCAGACCCTCCGATTGCATTGTTTTTGAAGGGGTGCTCAGAGCTCTTAAACGAGCCGCAGGTGTCAATTGTTGGCTCTCGCTCGCCTACACCAGTGGGTAAAAAAGTGGCAGCATCCCTTGCTCGAGATTTGTCACTCGCGGGCATTACGATTACCAGCGGTATGGCGCTTGGGATTGACGGTGTGGCACATACCGGCGCCCTAGATGCACAGGGAAGTAGTGTCGCCGTGCTTGGCAATGGTTTGGATATTGTCTATCCAGCTCGAAATCAAATTCTATTCGAGCGTTTAGCCAATAATGGTTTGTTAGTTTCCGAATACCCCTTAGGTGTGAGGCCTGACCGATATACTTTTCCTCAGCGCAACCGTATTGTCAGTGGTTTGGCGCACGGAATTATCATTATAGAGGCGGCAGAGCGAAGCGGCACCTTGATCACCGCGCGATTAGGGCTTGAGCAAAATAAGGAAGTGATGGTGGTGCCCGGTTCTGCATTGAGTGCGCAATACCGCGGCTCGCATCAATTGATAAACCAAGGCGCGAGCTTAGTCAGCGAGGCGTCGGATGTGTTGATGTGCTTGTCGCAAGAACTCTCGGCCTATCGCTTGAAAGCGAAGCCAGGCAACGTAATTGATGACGAGACTCAGGCTTCAAGTGAGAGCGTTCAGAACCCTTTGCTTGAATTTATTTCAAGTGAATCGACATCGATAGACGACATAATCTCAAGCAGTCAATTGACCTCTGCCGAAGTTTCATCCATGCTACTTGAACTGGAGCTTATAGGGGCTGTGGCTATAGCCAGCGATGGCGGCTATGTGAATTTATCTTGATGCGCGACCTAGCTCTTGCGCATCTCAAGGGGCTTGCATGAAAGAAGATATGCTCGAAGTATTAATTTATTTATTCGAGAATTACATTATTGACGGAGGTTCATTTGAACCGGGCCAAGAAGAGCTCGCTAAAGAATTAGTCAGCGCGGGTTTTCCCGATGCCGAAGTTAATAAAGCGTTTATTTGGCTCGAGGACCTGCTGAGCGCTTGCGAGCGCGACCTGAGTCAGGTCCAGTGGCAAGCACAATCAGCCGGTTCTTTACGTTTTTACACTGAGGAAGAGACTGAGCGTTTGGGTTTTGAAGGGCAATCTCTATTGGCTCGCTTAGTCAGTGCCGGCTTACTTGACCAGCTTTCTAGAGAAACCGTGATGGACCGCGTAATGGCTCTAGATTCGGCCGATGTTACGGTAGAGCACATTAAGTGGGTGGTGCTTATGGTGTTAAGCAATCAACCTGATTTTGCTGAAATTGCCGAGTGGGCCGAAGTCATTGTTGGTGAAGATTCTGTGCCCGCAATTCACTAAACCTTGCTCGTATGCGCCTTATTGTGGATACTCTGCACCATTGCTGCTTCTATATTTGGGTTTAAATTTTAGGTTTGGGTCTTATATCTGCAGCTTTAAGTGTGTTGTAGCACTCTCCGAAATAATAGATAAAACAGAGTTCACCGGTAAAAATGGGTAAATCATTAGTCATAGTCGAGTCGCCAGCGAAGGCCAAAACGATCAACAAGTATCTCGGCAACGATTACATAGTGAAGTCTAGTGTTGGTCATATCCGCGACCTGCCTACAAGCGGCGGTGA
>CAKZRZ010000100.1 GCA_937918955.1 uncultured Arenicella sp. | reverse complement strand
CGTGCAATTGACAAAGCGGCGGTTTTTCCATTGTAGCCACTTGAATGTGTCATCAATCGCGACTGAAATCATCGCACCTTCCTCAAGCTGCATGACGACCAAGCTCGTGTAAGAGCTGACACGACATTGGTCGCTCCAGATCGATGTAAGCTCGGACGGCGCTTGAACCACACGAGCGGGGTAGTTCGCGTTAGGCGCGAGTGCAACGACAACGTCTGTTTTTGCTTGAGAATCAGGCTCCACACTGATAACGTGCAGCGTCGAGTGATTGATGCGAACTCGGAGCGCAGTGAAAGTTCCGCGTTCGACCTTGCCGAAGCGAACATTCAACATCAAAAACGTCTGGCCATTCTTATGGAGAACCTGCTTGGTGTTCGCGGACATAATGCGCCCAATCAACTCAGTCCAAATAGGGTCGTACGACTCTGCGTCTGCATCATCGATAAGTAGCCACCCTGAAGTCTTTTCTGAGTAGAACAAGTCGTCAAAGTGAGCCATTTGAATGAGGCGCTCCCGACCATCAATGAGCGAGTACTCCTCAGTGATGACAGGATATTTGAACGCACCCAACTTGACGACGTATGAGGGATTTGCTAACGCCAAACGCTCAAGTGAAAAGAAACGATACGTTTTCACCTGACGGGCGTTGCCTCGCCCAAAGGCTTTGGCGATGTCACAAACAAGTTTACGGCTAATGGTCTCGCGGTGGACGTAAACGCTGGCATGGTAAGACAACATGGTGCACCTCCATATAATGCTGAACAACATAATCATAGCACAGACTTTATGTTTTGTCAAGCATCAATTTTTGAAGCGCAGTTGAATGTGCGATGCGATTTTAGACTGGGCTAATTCGGGCGTGCATGACGAAATGCCTTACCTGCGTCCAAAATGGTGAAACGCTTATTTTTCCATTGAACGTATTTGCGCTTAAAATGCATTCCGATTGATATAATGGCGCCATCTTCAAGTTGCATAACCATCAATCCAGTGTGATTGGGCGTCAAAGAAAAACTGCTCCAGACCGACGTGAGTTTGGATGGCGCTTGAATCACAGATGCACTGTAAAGCGAGTTAGGCGTCAATGCAACGATAACGTCAGTTCGCGCATCGAGGTTGGGCTCAACACTGATGACGGTAAGCGATGCATACTTGATACGCATTTCAAAAATTGCACAAGTGCCGCGTTGCACTTCGCCTAAGCGCACGTTCAACATCAAGACCGCTTTGTCGTTGATGTGGAGGAGTTGCTTACCACTTGGAATGCGATGCATTAATTCAGTCCAAACGGGGTCATATGGATTAGCATCCGTATCATCAATGAGTAACCACCCTCCAGTCGTTTCTGAGTAAAGTAATTCTTCGGGATGCGCAGATTGAATGATGGAATGCCGACCTTCGATGAGTGAGTATTCTTCAGTGAAAACGGGATATTTGAACAGTCCTAAACTGATAGTATGTGATGGATTGGCTAATGCTAGACGCGAGAGTGAGAAAAATTGGTACTCGTTCACTTGACGGGCATTGCCATGCCCAAAAGCTTGGGCTATGTCGCGAACAAGTCGGCGACTGATGGTGGTATGCTTGAGGTCAGTATAGTTAAACATACTCTCGCACTCACATGATATGCAACTACTGAATACGGATTTTAGTGTTTTATCAAGCGCTCAAAATTGGATGGCGTGATGGGATTTCCCATCACGCCATCCAGTATTTAGAATTCGAGGTGACAATCAATATCGATGTTGTTAGGGGATACGTCAGAGGGGATCAGTGATTGACCGTTCCAGGTCATATAAACTGAGTTCCTTTGCAAACGCATTTCCACAATCGCCCCGACCTCAAGTTGCAATGCGCACAATCTAATCCCGAACTGACTAGACGCTGATGCGCACCACACTTTAGATAGATATTTAGGCGACTCAATCACTCTAATATCAGTCAGGTGCGGGAGCGGCATGATTGCCACTTGTGTAGGCGCCCTGTTATCAGGGAATACAACTAAAGTGTCGAGATGAACCCCGTCACACGGCAACGGGAAAATGTTGTACGAGCCGCGTTGCCAATCGCCCAATCGAGTGTTAAGAACTAAGAAATCCATAACACCCGAACTGACGGGAATGACGCTAGATGCCGTTCGGATAAGCTCAGTCACTTGCAGCCATTTCGCTAGAATACTAGTCGCGACGTTCAAATCACTGATGATTAGCCATCTTGAATCGTGCGTGACGAGCACTCTATCTAGAGTATTGATGGGGAAAACACGCCCATCAATGAGTGAAGTTGCATGTGAAACGATATGATAGCCTCCATCGTGGTCATATTGAAATAAACTTGATGGATTGGCAACAGCAAGATAGGTCGGCGAGAACAACGACCATTCCGTGCCGACCATCAAATCGCCATGCCCTAACGAATCAGCGAGTTGCTTAACGAGTTTGCGACTGATTTTCCCGACCATGATGTCCTCCATTTGACATAGCAGGAATAGTTATCCTATCTGACTATCCTTCGATAGAAATGGCAAACTGCAGTGCTATACAGCGAGTTCAGCTTGCCATTCCCGATACACCTCTTGAGCGATACGACGGATAGAGTAGATCAACGATGAAACACGACGAGCAGGCACGCCGATGATTTCAGCGATTTCACGTGGCGCCAATCCCTCCACCATATATTGCCAAATAGTGACGCGCAGAACTGGTGATGTTCGCCCTTTGTATTGCGCTAAGCGATTCACGATACGAGCGTCCAATTCCTTAACAGCAATGGTGTCTAAGATGTCATTCCATCCTATCCAATCGCTACGCAATCGGATTTCAGCGTCAAATTCTAGATACTTATCGTGCGCACGTGACGCAGATAACGCCCCTCTGAGTTGCCAATAGAGATAAGTTAGGAAACTGCAATTCGATTGCTGAGCTCGCTTGGCATCGTACGATTCAATCGAAGTCCAAAACACATAGTACACTTCAGATTCGTCAAGTCCCCTTTGCCGCCATGAATTCAGAAACGGGGCGAACCAATCAAGTAACTTTTTGGTCGCGGGATCAGACACGCCATTTTTAGCTTTAGCTAACTTCACAGCGTAGCGAATCGCCGCCTCTGAAACATTCACCTTGCGTGTAGACTTAGGCATTTCAGTATCCTCGCTTTGACTTTCACTGATTATCAGACAAGACGAAGTGGTCGGTTCCGCCCAAAAGACGTAGAAATTGTTTCAACAAACTTGAGTGCGCTCCCCTATAGGCATACCCCTCATTCTCGTTTTCAGACGAATCGCTCAAAACGCCTGCCACTACGACACGCTCTTCGGGCGTCAGTAAAACATACTCAAGTTGCCACATTTCCAAAGTGACAACCCAGACGGTGTACTCACCCCTACTGCGGCTCGTGCGTTTTTCTTGACGGATTTTTGTTGTGCCGCCATTAGGTGATGGCACAATGCGCCATCCAATACCCGCAGGGCCAAAAGTTTGGTCAAGACGTAAGCGCGCCCAATACGGATTCAAATCGGTGCCGCTTTGCCCGCCCGCCAACGGAACGGTGCCATATGCCGATTTAGGGTAAGGGGCATCAATGAACGAGGGAATCTCGCTCAATCGGACACCTGTTAAAGTTTTCCATTCACTCACATCGGGCGCGACCGAGTAGTTAGCCTTGATTGCCCCGACCACGTCCGTCTTGCCGCCAGGAGAGGATTGTCTTTCGCGACGCTGTTCAGAATGTTGATACTGATATCTCGCACGACCTGATTGATACTGAGGGGACTGATTTTTAGGATTGTGCGAACTAGGCAAAACTGATGTCGTTTGAACGGGCTCATCATCTAGAGTCGACGCTTCAATCCATATGCTAATGGCATTATCAACTTGTCGCTCGACATCATCAAACGAGTGTTTGTTGAGAACGTCTTTCAATTCCCTGACGCCATACAAGGTGTGCAAAACCTCACTTGGATTGAATCCCGCTTTTTCAATCCGCTCTTTCAGTGCTGTCGCACGCTCAGTTAATCTATCGCTGCTCATACCTACCTCACTAGTCAGTGTTCATGCACTCTATCCAATTATAGAGTGGCATTCAGCTTTTATCAATAGTCTGAATGGATGAAATCAGATTTAAAAGATTTTGAAGCAGGTCGGCTAGAGCGGAAAGTTGCGATGGTGTGATAGATTCAAGTTGAGCACGGAACCTTTCGAGCGTCTGATCTTGATTAGACAAGTCTATGGCGATGCGGATAACATCAGGACGCTTAGCGCGCGCATCAGCTATGTACGCGCGCTGTCGTTGCATACTTTCATAGATTTCACTTGTGACTGCACTATGAATTGCCTCGCTTAGAGGCACGCTCAAGCCATCACCTGGATCGATAGCGCCTGTGACGAGAGCTTCAGTCATCACTTCAGTGACTGCTTTAACATCGCCCCGTGTCACTACAGACGTCGGTGATGCCATTGCGATTAGACCTGCAGCAATCTCAGCGGCGTCCAATTGCAACTCTGCAGTTGGTGATGACGCACTTGCATTCTCGTGCGTCGTATCACAAGTGTTCACATCAGCGCGATGGGCTAGATAAAGTAAAGTGCGAGGCATATCAGCTAGTGAGTCGTAAAGTTGACGCTGCCTCTCGTTCAAGGCGCTAATGCCGAGTTCATCTATGACTCTGACAACATCAGCGTATTCAGGGTAATTTCTCACAGCCGCTCGGTAGTATGCCGCTGCACGTAGGCTGAACGGGCAATTTTGCTCTACCCATCTACCGTACTCGCCGTGCGGAAGCCCATCAGCGACTTGTTGCAATAGAATGCCGATACGTAACGCATTTATAGCGCTACTCCGTTGAGACGCTCGGTAGTCATCGTAAGCAGACCGAATTTTACGTGCGATATCGCTATAATCATTGATAGACATAGTTCATTCCCTCATTTCACTCAGATTAGATAGAGTAGGTGATATGGACACGACACATGCATTAATGCGAGCTAAACAACGATTAGGATTGCACGGAGACAATGCTGCCATAGCGCGTCAAATTCATAAACTTTGCCAATCAGGACGACCCATCAATGCTAGGGAAGCTTACAAGTTAGGCGCTACACGAACCGATATGGATGGCAAATACGTTCTAGTGCGTCACAATGGACGGCGATATGTGATAGTGCTGACCGAAGACGGCAAGTATTTCATCACCATACTACCCGTTAAAAAGAATCGTTCACGTTGAACGCAAGACGCATCAGTCAGATAGACAATCACTTTGCTGATCGCTCTCTTGTTCATCGCCAGTTAGACAACTGAAGTGAACATCGAGTGAGGAAAGAATTTCATTCAGTCTAGCGTGAAACGAGTTGCGCGCTTCACTGGACATCAGTGATGGATTTTCATATGTATGGCGGTAGGGATCATCCAATCCCTGCATAGCTAGGATTTCGTCAATGAGTTGAACTGATTCGTTAATCAGATACTCAGTGATTGGACTGAATTGACAATCGCCATTCCCATCATCACTCGATCTCAAAAGATACAATAGCGCCTCGCGCGTTTTGATGAGCCATTCATTGATTTGCAGAATCTCGTCGTTCATGCCTAATTGCCTCCCTTACGCTTGTCGTCATTAGACTGATTACGACGTTTGATGTCATTGAGTCGCTTGGATACGCACTCAATCCACATCACCAAAATGGTCAATAGCACTAACGTGTTCACATCCAATTCGAACACCAATACCCTCCATGAACTTTGTTTCAGTTCATGATGTTCTAGACGGGATATGCCAATTCATCAGATTGGAAAACTGAAAAGTGCAAATTTTGCACTGATGGCATTTCAATGCCATGCTGTCCATCGCTCAATTTCATCATCAGGGACGGGACGCAAGAAGCACCTACATCCAACATGAATCGGCGGGAATGGATTGCCCCTGACACCGACCCATCCCTTATCTATGGGCGCGATGGTGTTGTGAAGAGGTGAACACACAGGGCACACAATGCCATCGTTCACAGTCTGAAATCGCACGTAAGAAATGCCCGCTACTCTATAACGCGCTCGCGAGCCCAAACTATAAGCCATAGTGCTCTCGGTTTGGGCAATACGTCGCGCCCTCACTTCACTGAGAAAAATCCGCTTCAGTCTATCAACTAACTGCTCCTGACTTTCCCCTTGCATCAAGCTGTTTGTTAATTCATTACGGAACCACCTGAGCGTAGTTGCATTGATGTTCCGTATTGCGTTTCCCGCAGCAATACGTGCATAGTGCAAAGCCAAATCGCTGAGCAAATTCCAATCTATGTTCAGTGTAGCTTTGAATGGCGATGCATCGCCTCCACCAAGAGCTTGTTGTCCTGCCGCAGCGCCAGCTAACACCAACCGTGTAAAAACACCTGGATTGTTCGCATCGCCGACCCATCTATTGACTGTATCGTCACTGATACTTGCTAAGACATCGTTTAACAATTTCTCAGATATGATTTCCCCTGCTTGAACGCGCTTGAGAATTTCCTCCAATGCGCGATTGGAATATTCTTCAAGCCAAACATCACCAATTTCCGCCTGCAGCAACTCATAGTTTTGCCAATACGATAGAAATTCTTCGGGCGTGACGCTATTGGATTGCTGCGCATCAAGTAACGCACGTCGCGCATCATCGAAGATTTGCTTGATAGCATACGAGCGTAGCGAGCCATCAAATTCAGCGATTGATGACAACCTCTCTCGGATGTCCATAGCAATAGAGCGAGGAATATCACGTGCGTTGAAACTGATGTCAGGGGCATTGGATGCTAGATTTTGCCACTCGTCAATAGCACGGAGCGCCGCTTGAACGTTCACAGGTGAATCGGAACGTGTTGACTGAACTACTGATTGATGCCGAAGTAACGGAGTAGGCGACTCAATGTGATGCCTATGACTCGCTCGGTCGTTTGATGAGGATTGAACGTAATCGAAAGGCATAGAGAACGATTGCCATTCAGGTAAACGATTCAATTGTGAAAGGGGCACTAGACGTCCGCCGAGTTGCAAAACATCGCCACCATCTAACGGTTCACGCCCTATAGCTTGTCGGTATTCATTGAGCGTGATAGCGCCCGCCTGCCAGCGCGAGGCATAGGTCTCGTCTCTTATACGTTGTGATTCAGCTAAAGCGCTGATTTCATCGTAGACGAAGCGCAATTCTAGATGAGGGTCATTCCATATACTTTGAGCATACGCGCTAAGTTGAGCCGCAATCAAGTCGCATTCAGGAATGACGGTATCGGCATAGAACGCGATACGTTGTTCAGGAGCGCTTTGGTAAGTCGGGCTATCCCATCCGCCCGCATAACTCATAGGCACTCCGAACGCGGCGCAAATTTCCCTGAACATACTCAATCGCACATCGCTATCGCTATCAGACGGTGGGCGTTGCACCTCCACGACTTTTAGATTAAAAGGACTTAGTACAGGGCGACCTGCGTTACGAACGCCTTGCAAATTGGATTTCCAAAATTCCATAAATCGTTCGGCATCAGCTTTGTTAAGTGGCGATTCGGGAATGAGTAAAATGCCAGGACGCGCATCGTTCTCGTAGTATGATGCTAGGAATTTACTGAGACTTTGGTCAACGCGAATCTCATCAACTATGACTGATATCGGAGGCAGTCCGCGCAAATCATCAAACGGATTAGGCAATTTCAAGAAAACAACTTGTTCAGGATTGAGGGTGTGATAAGCGCTTCCGCCTGAAGTGACCACCGAGTACTGAAAGTTGCGTATGTATCCAGGTGATGTATCAACATGCATTCCTAATGGATTAAGCCATTCAAACGCAATGCCATCAGGGGTACGTTGAATTTCAAGAAAAGCCTCCCCCCAAATCGCTAACGACCATTCAATACGATAGATGGTGTCAGGGCGAGTCCGCAATGCCATAGCAAATGGATGGTCAGGTATTTCCTCCTCAGTGAGCGAGTTGACAATACGCCATGCCATACCGCCCACGTGCATAGCTCTCACCTGAACGCACCGATGAACCCAAACATTTGATGCATAAGCATATGCGGCGCCATGCTTATCACTACTCACACGACTAGTGTAGTTGCGAGATTGCCAGCCCACCTCAAAGCTTTTGATTGATGGCTTGATACGCAATGGCGTTAGCGAGCCATCAGGTTGCAACTCGTATCCGTACACATATTGCTGCCTAGATGCACGTGAGCGTTTTGAACTACGCATTTTCACCACTCCAAAATCACGAAATCATGAAAACTAGACGGACGCATGACATGCCAGGCTAGGGCTAAAGCACTTACGCAATCGTCATAAAAGCCTGACGGGGCGCTATAACGGTAACGACCTGATGGCAACTTATCCATTTGATACGCCTGAAGTTCAGTGCGTTGTTGGACATCATCGAGTAATTTCAGTTCGCCACGCTCGATAGCTACCGCTAAGTTTTCTAGCATTTCACCTTTGGTGTTGGCGCTGAATAGAACAGGCAATACACGTGTTGACAGCAACTGATTACTGATTAACTCGCCGACCGCATCACCAACACCTGTAGCATCGTAAGCTATAGTTTCTAATTGATAATCAGCGGCTATTCTAGCGAGACGACCGACTTGAACGTTCCACGATAACTGATTGAAACGCTCTAGATAAACTTGTTCGCGTGTATCAGCATCAAACACACTAACAACGGTAAAATCCTCTTTGCGCGCAAGGTCAACTCCTGCGATGTATCGATGGTCAGGCGCACTAGAATGAGGACGCGGATGCAAGACTGAAATTTTCTGCACACCGCGAAACACGCCGCCCGCATCATCAATCCATTCAGCTAGGTATTCTTGTCTGAAGAGACGTTCAGGCATCATCAAACGCGCCTCTTCAATCTCTTCAGGGGTGATGTAAGGATTAGCTGATGTCGGGTAATGATACGACCGCCAATTAGGCTCGCTCAACCCTCTTAAATACAACTCGTAAAAAAATCCACGACCTGAAGGAGTTCCTGTGAACAAAATCCAGCCCCTGTCTTTAGATAACGTAGGACGTATCGCAATCCAAGCATCCTCGAGTCTTTTGACCAACGCAGGTTCGTCAATTATGACGCCTGCATATCCGCGCCCACGTGCCGCATCCTCGTTATCGAGCGACCAGCACTCGATGGTTGAGCCATTGATTAACACTAATCGATGTTGATTTTCCAATTTCCTAACGACAACAGGGGCAAGCGTACGGCATAACTGATCCCAAACTGGCGTCAGATATTTATAGGTGGGAGCCAAGTAAGCATAACTACGACCATTGTTACGCAAAGCCTGTTTGGGCAATTCGCTCAACGCTAGAGTAGTTTTTCCAAAGCGTCTACCGCAGAGGACAATGCGATAGCGCGGAGCGGTGTGCAATCCTTCGCCAACGATTTCGCGCTGAGCGTCGTGCAACTTAGGCAATCGGATAGTTATATCGTTCTGAACGCCATAAGCGACATTAGCCATCCTAGAAAGACCTCTTTGCACTTAGTTCAGGCATTCTCAAATCGCATTCAAGATAAACTCGATTTTAATCGTCAGACGATTCCTCAACAATACGGATGGTCACTTGATGATCTTGAGGCGCGCCCATGATTTGCAAAATCTCAAAGCGGCGACGACTGATTTGCAGAGCAGTATGGATAGCGCCTATATCGCCCGCATCAATTTTGTCTTGCAAAACTTGCTCAAGTCTATCTAGTTTTTCCAATTCCATAGTACGCCATTGAGTGGCATTTTGGAAAGCCAATTGACGTAATTCATCGGCAACTAACTGAAGATAATGAGATACAGTTACTGTAGACAGCCCGACTTCGGATGCGATTTGCTTGATTGTCTTGCCCCTAACGCGCGCATTCCATGCATAAGCCATATCGTGAGCGATTTGCTCCCTTTTGCCACGTCTCGTGTTAGCTGAAGGATTACCCGCGAGTCTTTTGGTCTGAGACGGAGCAGGCGATTCAGCAATTTGCTTAGCTACGTCAATCGCTGCGTTTTTTGTCACATTTTTACGAGCCATGTCCCGTCCTAATGCCTGATTTCAATGCTGCCATCAATACCATCAGGTGAAGAGGGGATTGCCGATTGCCATTCACCATCCGATTGGCATTTAGACTTTTTATCTGTGTATGGCGGCAGATTCGGAATGGCATTATAATAGATTGCGTGATTTTGCCACCCGTTACGTTCGCAAATGGCGTGAAGAATGTGAGCTAGTCTTGTGATTTCCCCGCCGACCGTAGGATTTAGATGGTATTTAAATGCGGAGGCTTTCACCTCACCTTGCTCTTTCATGATTTTGATAGTGCAGTGCAATGCCCCCCATACGGTCTGACGCGCCAAATCGAAACGAATTGGCTCTGACCAATACTTCAACTTAGCTTTTCCACTTGCAACGTGAGCCAAATCGAACTTTTGCATAGTCTCAAGGGATGTGTTCTTCGACCTAGCTAACACATCCAACTCGCCTGTATCACCATACTCAAATCCGTAACGTTCTAGCCATCCTAAAGCGAGACGCGTTTCAGCATCAAAATCAGTCAAATCGCCCAATAGTATTTCATCAACCGATGAATTGATGAGTTGCAACGCATATCTGATATCGACTGGATTGCCATCAGCATCGCGCACTTGAGAATACCTAGAATACACCTCCATCCCGACCCCTACACAAGATTGGGCAAGATCAACGGAACTAATACCGCTACTTAACAAGTCGTTGATACGAATAGATAGAACTTTGCGTAGTTCAGTCAAAAATTGACGCTTAGTGGCAGATGGCGCATAGGGTGATCTACGTCGGCACACTAGAATTATAGATGACGACAATGAGTTTTTGTTTTGTGAACTAGTGCGACCTTTCATCTCGGTACGTATCGGATACGTTGCAACTATAGACATCCCCGACTTTATCAGTCCCGATAGCATAGTTTCCCATGCGGAAAGTTGAGTAGACTGACTACCTTTGGATGCGCTCTGCCTGTAAGCATAGTAAATTGAAACAGGGTAATCGGGATGGCATCTATCTCGTATAGAGTTAAAAACTTCAAGCATCCCGTTCTCAAAATACATTTTAGCTAATTGACTATTTCCGCGATTCAGTTTAGGATTAGCGACCAACTCGTTAGATTTAGACGTCAGAATCGTAGAAAAAAGCTCAGGATAAAGATCAGCTAACACCCGTCGGTGCCAAACATAAAAGAAATCGCTCAACGCCGAATACCCGACCATATCATAGTATGGCGGGTCAGTGACAATAAGGGCTGGAGCCCCGTTGGAAATTTCCCTAGCGTCACGCGCAGTAGCTATTGCGCATGGATGCTCGGTGAAATTTTTAATGTTGGAAACGACCATTGAAATGGCGACTTTTATGCTACCTGCCGCTCCATTGAAAGGATTAGTTTCAGTATGATCCCACATCATGGATATAGCTTGACGCATGAACAATCCCGTCGGTCTCGAACCCGATTCCACTTTCCTAGCGCAATAAGCATTGTTATAACTAATTACTTTACTGCTTGCCATAGAAAGATAAACTGTAATAGCCTGAGCGTAAGCTTCAGCCCCGCGCCCACCCTCACGTAATGGTGTCGTATCGTCAGCCATCCCTGAACTCAATGCATCTCTTTTGATTTGATGATACAACTCGCGAATTGTATCGCTGAACGCTATCAACATAGTGAATTGCCGAGGCGAGAAATAATCACGAAAGTTGTAAACGCCGTAATTCTGAACACGATAGCCGATGGCATCATCAGGAGTTGGAGCGTCAAGTGCGTCACTGTATTCAGCGGATTCTGCTACTCGTATCTGATGTTCGTCAGGTGAATAAAAGTTGTATCGCCCATTGCACTTAGTCACTACAGCCATCATCACATTTTTGATGCGTCCATTTCGAGCTTCTTCACGTATGTAATCGTAAGTGATGGTTGAACCTGTAATTAAACAACGCCCTCCTTTGTAGGGGATCATAGTACCTTGCATGGTTGAGGGAGGCAATCCGCGTTCAACCTGAAAACGCAATTGACCGTTTTGCCAAAACGGTCTTGCCCAATGTTCCTGCCCCTTTCGAGTGCTAATAGCGAACGTGAACGTGAGCGGCACATAAGCGTCCACGCTAGGATCGGGGCTTTTGATAGCCCTTACCCATACCCAATAGTACACTTGTTCACCGTTGTACGTCGGATACAGGTGAGCGACTTTTTGATGAACTCGGTCTATGAGTAACTTGCCATAGTACTCAACATCACATGCAAGTCCCGACGAATTTTTCCATTTTGATAGATTAAGTAGTTGTCTTTTCACTTCAGGGTTGACGGGTGGATGGTTGAAAAACAAATAAGGGATTTCAAGTTGGGCTTTGTTGATGAGTGTCGCTACAGGGTTCAAATCAGACGCTTCAACTTTCAAGCCCAATCTAGCCGCTTCCAACGGCATTGTGCCGCCCCCTGCGAAAGGGTCAATAAAATACGGCGAATCCCCTCCAGTTGACAAATCAATCAATTCACGAGCTTTAGCTACAATACGCTCATCAAACGTAGCCTCCCATGTCACTAGTTTCTCAATGAAATCAAAAAGTCGCATTCTAGGGGTATCGCCAAAGCGTTCAACATTTTTGTTGGCGTAGCCGAAATCTTTCCCGTTCAACTTTCGGCACGCTTCAACGAATTCGACAGGTGCGTAGGGATTGTCGGGGTCATCAACTAGTGACGCGAAGATAATAGCGCGCGCTGATGCAAGGGGGCGGCGAGCCCACCATTGGTGAAATGTTGATGGATGTCCGATACGAAGATAACGCTCTCGTTGCGAAGCCTTGTTGATCCCATCAAGTGGCAATGCGACTTCAATCAACTTCCGTCTCATACATTCCTCGCGTATCAAAGTCGAGTTCACAAAAATCATAATCCAAAAAGCATAAGGAAACAAGGACGCAAAACGCACAATCAAAAAGGGATTAATCAACTTGATGGTCGATTAATCCCTTAGTGATTACACGTATTCCGTCAACCGTTTTTGTTGCCGCTCTCACGTTGCAAAAAATCGTTGATTGCAACGCGAGGGTCAAATTCAGTTGGCAATTCAAGATACGTGTAAAGTTCATCAATGAACGCTAGAGCATTGAGCAAGAGGGAACGTTGCGCTTTCGATGGTTCACGCTCAGACAAAAAAAGCGGATAAATAGCTTTGACCGCATAATAGCCCAAAACCTCCTGAAGTTCTAATCGAGCATCTTCAGCTGATGGGCTTAGCGCAATCTTTTTCATGCGCTCTTTGATGCGCATTTCAACATCAGGACGTGGCCCAAACGGAATCGGGTCTAAGTCCCTAAACATACCGAAGCAATGTGTTGTCATCTCGTACATACGATCCATGTGAGGGTTGCCCGTCGTATGACGAGGTCTTCGCCTAGAAAAACGCACGACTCATTCCTCCTTGACCATTGATTTCATCATGATGTTATAGGACGGGAGGGGTATTTTGTGAAAAAACGCGACCGCCCATCGAAGATTAGAGAAAGATTAGAATCGGCACAGTTTGTTGACAAAAGTAAAAGTCGGTGTTATATATGGTGAAAGTCAAGTTCTAGACTGAAAGGATGACTGAGATGTCTGACGTGATTCCGCCCTCCATCTATGACACCCTGTTTGAGTTGCACACCGCCGCGTGCATTCATTTCGACATGATGGAAGCGGTGTTCAACAAGAAGCGCGCCGTTTCAAAAGCCGCCCCCCATGCCTGTGCACTTGCAGAGTTGGCATCCGAGTTCGCCACGTTGCGCGGCGACCTAGCAATCGCCAACGAGATGGATTGGTGGGCTAAGGAAATCGCGGAAAGCAACGAGCCTGAAAAACTCAATTCCATCGTGATTGCGTTCCGCGCTCGTTTCAAGCACTTGAGCGAGAAGCATCCCTCGTTCTATATTGAATGGCCCGCCAATAACTAGTTGGCAGTCCAATCATAGATGGGCAAGTCTTTTCAGACTTGCCCATTTTTTGTTTAAGCTAAACGCATCAGTATGTGCTTCGCTCGATGGATGGTTGAAACACTCATTCCACTGGCTTCAGCTATCTTCCGTACGCTCCAATTCATAGCGTTCGGATTAGATACTAGCCATCTAACTGCTTCGCCCAAAACCCCTTTGATTGACGACAAGTTATCAAGGTTGCGATCCCCTGCAAACTGACTTGTTTCAGGCGTTTCAGGCTGACTTGTTTCAGGCGTTTCAGGCTGACGTGTTTCAGGCGTTTCAGACTGACTTGTTTCAAGTGTTTCAGACTGACTCGTTTCAGACATCTCAGATTGACTTGTTTCAGGCGCTTCAGATTGACTACGCCATTCCAATCTAGCGGCGTAATCACGCCGACTTGTAATTGCACGGTCAAGTTCAATCAGTGATGGGACTGGATCGGGGCGTATAGCAAACACTGATTGTGAATTGACTTCCTCCGTTAAATCTGATGATTTAACGGAGGGATAGTAGGGCGCGTTAAAAACTCCTCCACCGAACCGTATGACGATAGATGCAATTCCATCTCGCGCAATACTATGCGCTCCCTAAAAGACGGGTCGGTATTCAGCAATTCCTTGAATTGCTTTCGCAACTGACCTGTCTGAGACGATTGCAACTCCTGAAGAATGCAAACAGCTAAATTGCGAGCCCATGATTCATGCTTTTCAGGCTCGCGTTGAATAAGTTGATAATGCTCGAAATCTTTTTTCCATCTCGTTATGGCATCAGCCCTCTGCTCTAGATAAGTGAGTAGGATGTTCTCGCCAACGAATCCAACGCCCAACACTACACAGGGCGCGAAGATGGTCACGAACCATTGAAAAAGCTCTAAATGAGTAACGCGGTAAACGTAGGTCATACTCACATTAGCTAAGATTGCCACTAGTGAACTGGCGAACATGAATGCGCGAAAGACTAGACGACTGATTTTAGTGCGTCCAAAGATAGCGCTAGCTACAGCGAACACCAACGCGCCGATTTCACCGACCAACAAAAGCACTATTAGACTGATGCTAACCCATGCTTGCCCTATACGCTCACTGTGTTCAGCTACGTTACTCAGAACTATGTCGGCTGCCGCAATTTGCTTACCCGCACTAACAAAAAGTGCGCCCAAAGCCAAAACGCCTAGAGCTACCGCAATACTTGTCACTAGCCATCTAGGATAGTGATGGTGATTGGACTGAATGTAATACTCTAAAACGGGCATCGATTGACTAGCGCGAACGAGTTGTCTAGCCCTCTCGTAAGCTTTAACCCATCTATCATGCGTTAAAGACGTGAATTGATGAATATCGGCTTGCGCTATCCATTGTTTAGGTGAATTTCTCGCTTGAATAGTCATAATCAACCTCCATTGACCAATTTGACTGTCGGCACGACCATATTAGATGGTCGCTCGTAGACCGATGCGCGCGCCAGGTTGATCCCTAGCGATAGTTGCCCCGTAGCACCATCACGATTTTTCAGTACACGGACTACGAGTTCTCTAGGGTCGGCTTGAGAATTAAGGCGGTGGGGACGTTCGAGGAAAATGGCTATATCAGCGTGCTCTTCAATTTCACCGCTATCGCGTAGCGATGCCAACAAGTGAGCATCATCAGGCAGGTGTGAACGACTAGCGAGTTGGTCGGCTGTGCGATTCAACTGAGCGGCGGCGATGACTACGCAGCCCAAACTAGTTGCTAAAACCTTCAATTCACGCGCTACACGACCTAGAGCTTGCGCCTCATTCATGTTAGACGGACGTTGCAGAAGCCCTAGATAATCAACAACGATAGCATCCAACCCTTTAGAACGCTTGAGTGCCGAACACTCGCGTTTGATATCGCCTACGGTCAGTACAGCGCTATCGTTGATGTGAATGGAATGCTTAGAGATATTACTCAGTGCCGCATAGAAAAGACGCCAATCGTTTTCAGTCATATCATCAGAGCCTATGCGCGATGTATCGATATCGCCATACGCACTGACCATGCGGCGCAGAATTTGATTGGCATTCATTTCCAAACTATACATTGCCACACGAGCAGATTGATTAGCCGCGCAAATCCCTCTAGCTAGATTGAGTAAGAATATCGATTTGCCCACGCCAGGACGAGCTGCAACGACCACCAACCGACTCGGCTCAAGACGCACCATCCTATCTAATTGAGGCAGTCCCGTCCGATACTGCTTAACCCCTCCCTGATAAGATTTCTCAACATCAGTCGAGAATTGAACGAACAAATCAGTCACTTCAGTTAAGCGAGTTTGACGAGATGCATCATCTTTAAGCAACTCGGCAAAAACACGTTCCGCACTCGCTCTACGTTCATTCAATGGCAAATCAGGTTCAGCGGCGATGGAGGCAAGACGAGAAGCCGCATGTTGAAGACGTCTAATGAAAGCCTCTTCAGCGATTTGCTGGATATAAAGTTCAGCTTCATGCTTGGATACACCTTTGGATAGCAAAGACTGAATAGCGCTAACGCCGCCCGCGATCTCTAGTTCCCTGTTAGCTCGCAACACCTCAACGATGGATGCCACTGTAGCATTCCCTTGAGCACGTGCTTGGATAAAAGCACGCATAATCACTTGATGGGCAAACGTGTAAAATTGCTGAGGTGTTAGCGGATACTCATCATACAAATCAGGGAGCAGCAGGTAACTAGCTAAGACTTTAACTTCGCGTTCAGCTAGAGAACCATCCCCTGTCTTAGACTGAGACGTATCACGATGGTCGGTGGATGCATTCCCGTTTTGATGGGAACGAGTAGCCCCATCCGATGAAACAGGCGCTGGCAATGCCGACTCGGGACTTTCAACGAGGGAAACTGGATTCTTCACAGTCGGTAGAGATTTGGACTGATTTTTAGTCGCTTTAGCTCGGCAAAGAGCTTTCAATGTAGCCGCTGCATCAGTACCCTTAGGGAGGGCATTGAGCCAATCAATGACATCCCCTTTAGGCGGCAAATCGGGCAAATCAAGGATGTGAACTGATACTCCTGCAGCTCGCAACTGACTCACTACACTTTCAGCGTGCAGGCGACCTGGCTCGTCATTATCAGGGAGCACAAACACACGCGATGATGAGCCTACAAAATAACGGGTGTGCTCGTCAGTCCATTTGCCTGCGCCCATAGCGCAAGTCGTTGCCACGAAACCTAGTTTCCCTAGAGCATCAACATGCTTTTCACCCTCCACTACAAAAACTGTGCGCCCTTTTTTCAATGCGTCAATTAAAGCGGGCAAATTGTAAGGGACTTGAGGCTTAGCGCTTTTCCAAATCCACCCTTTTCCATCGGGTGATGGCACACGCTGCGCAAAACTCTTAGGCTCAAAACGAACGACTTGCTGCACCAAATTGCCATTGGCATCGTGATAATCGTATGTTGCAACAATGCGGCGAGTCTGACGCGGGGGAGGTGCCTCAAGAATTGACGCGCCAATTGTTTGAGCGAGCTCTTTGAATGTGATGTTGTGATTTCCACTCGCACGACAGGTCGGCACATAACACACGAAAGCACCTGTTTTGGTGTCAAACGAGGCGCTTCTATGTTCGTCATCATGAAACGGACAACGGCACGATAACTCGCCATTTGCGCCCAACTTGCCGCCATACTTTTCAGTCAGTACGCGCGCTACAGCGTCAATGTCTCTCGGGGTGTGTGAGTTACTCATTTTCTACCCTCCTAAAGTCTTACGCAAAATCGCTACACATCCATCAGGGTCGCGTTCACACATTTGAGGGGTAAAGCGAAGACGACGCCATCCTAGAGAAGCGGCAAAATTCTCTTTTTCGGCGTCTTGTTCAATTCCAAGCCCCCTTGAATGCCTGCCGTACGTCCAAGCCCCTCCATCGATTTCAACATACACTTTTTGTTCAATCCATGCGAAATCCATACGCCATTTTCGCCCTTCAGAACGAGCGAACTGAAACTCACGCACGACCGACTTCAGCAAGTCAGGGGCGAACACTCGTAGCATAAACACAAAGGTACGCTCGCCCTCAGACAATGGAGCTTTTTCATCATCGATGGATACATACAACTTATCATCAGTCTTTCGTTTTGCCATGCTCAGGTGTCGCCCTGACCATCAGGAATAAGCGTAGTGGCAATCTGTAACGAGTGCTTGTTGGCATCAGGGTCAGTGTACTCGCCCCTGAGCAACAAAATGGTATCCATCAGATATAGAGATAGATAAGGGATTGAACCTGCGCCTGCGATCACGTCATCAAGATAAGTCAAATTCACCTTGATGTCAGTTTCACGATAGACATCAGAACAACGCATTGATAGACCTAAGCCTTTGGAATCTGAGATAGTCAAGTTGCGATCCACCCTCATTCTGCCACATGCACTATGGCGAACTACTGAACTAATTGCATTCATCAGAAACTCGCTATGCACTCTAGCGATTTTGCCTGAACATGCATCGGCGTCATCAGTATCGATGTTCACCTGCCAAAATCGAGCGGATAAGATAGGCGATGGCGTTTTCACGCTAAAGCATGGGATACTGAACTGGCATAGGAAATCTCTAGCGGCAACGACAACATACAAACGCTCATCTTCGACACGAAGGGCGCAGTCGCTACTAATTGCAGTCAACAAACTCGCTAGAGATTGAGCGGTCGTTTTGCCGATGAGGTGATGATTTGCACTTGACGGAACATTCATGTTGTGAGCGTACAGAAAGGCATCACACGTGTCACTTGAGCATATCGCAAATCCGTCACTCGATGGATGCAAAGCCATGTGAATGTGTCTCAACGCTAACTGATTGCTATGCGTCGCAGCACCATTAGATGCCGCTCTCAAAACTGATGCCAAAAGACGAGTGTTTGTACGAACAGCGCGTTCAGCGAAATCAGACTTATATCCATCAGGCGAAGTCGCTAATGCATTGAGCGATTCTCGATGGGAATAAGTCAGGTTGAACTCGCCCTCAAGATTCCCTGCATACGCCAAATAGTTCAATTTCAGACCATCGACGTTCCATCCATCATACGTCAACTCAATCCATGCGTTTGTGATAGGAATGCCAATTACGCTTGAGGGCAAAAAGCTGGTGAACTGCATCGCAGACACATCGCATTCAGCCTCCAGACGAAATACGATTGTTACCCCTAATGCATCGGCATAAAATCTGAGGAAATTATCGCCGAAGCGTTTGACAATACGCCAATCAGTGTTGAACAAACTACTCAAGTCCAACATCAGTCGAGGGATGTTGAAAATAGCGCGCACGGAGATTCTCCTTTCAATCGCCCAAATCGAATAGATGAGTACGTACGAATTCGACTGACAATCTGGCATCGCCACAACAGGGGCATTGCACTTCACGGGACGCATGGTGATGAGCGTATTCCGAACCGCCAATGCGCCAACGAGTTCCTTCAGGGATTGCATAAGCTATGCCACGACCATCACACAACTTGCACTTGTTGTCTGATGGCAATTCCCGTACCCATCTAGCGTAGTGCTCTAAGAATTTCTCGGTCGGCATACTCAGATTGGGCTTTTCTCTACGCCAATAGTTAGCAAATCGCACAACTCTATCGCCGACGCCATCTAAATCGAGCGGGATGCCCAATCGCTTTTCCTCAAATCTTATCAAGCCGATAGTCTTAGGCGATTGGCGTCCATACATGATACGCGATGCTCTAGATGCCAATGCATCTTTCATCAGTTTGTCGTGAGCGTTCAGAACATGCTCGAGAATTGTATCCATCAACCTATCTAGCTGAACTTTGGAATACACCCCCTTTTTTCTGTCGTCATCATCATCGGATGCGATGGGGGGGATGGGGGGGGATTTTTGATTTTGATCTTTCTTATTGTATTTGTATCGCCGTTTGCCTAGTTTAGGTGGAGTTGGATTGGATTGGCGAGATGGCGATTTCTCATCCGTCTCATCAGTGATTTGGCAAACATCATCGGACTCGGATGATACATCCATAGCATCAATCAATGGCGATTGAAGCGCCGCATCGCCGTTATCGCTTGCGCTATCAATCTGAACGCCAACTTCACCAATTGTAAAGTTCACACTTGTTGTATCAAGTGATTCAACACTTGTTGTATCAGGTGCTATAGCACTATCGATTTCATCATCTAGCGTTACGACAAGTATGGATGGTGTTCCGTCAGTGCACTCATCGTCGCCCTGATGATGCGTTGGTGAAGTTTCGCTTTCATCTACAATGGCATCCATGTCTGATGCCCATCGAATATCGGGTGTTGTTGTGATTACTGATTGCTCGGTTGAAACTGACGACTTGTCAATAGACGCATCACTATCAGGGCGATTGACATATTGATATTCGCCTTTAACTTCGAGGGTGAATTCCTCGTAATCGTTTTTATCGCATTTCCACATCACCAATTTCTCATCGGGATCGACGTAATTCCACACACCCTCAGCTCCACCTGATGATGGGAAAATGTGATAGAGGGTCTTATTCCAGTATATGCCCTTGATTGTTCTGAACATAGCTAAAACGGGCGTGCCATCAGGCAATTCAGTTTGAAGCAATTGATTTATCTGATTGACCATTGCATTCAAACTCATTCCGCCCAAATCCTCGGCAATTTCACGTTGAGTGACCACTGCCCATCCATTGGCATCGGCTCTCAACGCGATTGACATGAACACCGCTAGAGGGGTGAAATTGTTTCCCTTTCGGAATAACTCTAGGTGTTGGCGAAATCGCAAATCAACTTGAGCGTATGTGCGCGGACTGCTATGAATCACCCTGCCGTTGAAAATCGTGATCAATGGATGCTTTTGTCGGCGTGATTTAATCACGGCAACCTCCTCAAATCTGCAAGATTTGCACTGACTTATGGATGTTCGATGTCGCCATGTCCGATGTCACTCGAACACGATGCCCAATAATCAGCGATTGCCACATCGTTTCCGTTGAGATATGCCACATAGATGTCATCGGCTTTGTGAGCGAACGGAACTTCGCCACCATTAATCAGTTCTATGTTGTATTCGGTCTGACTGTACCGATTAGGTTTTTCATCAGCATGATAGATGCCCTTGTACGCGGTACAGACTTTACGACCATTCGAGATTTTGCTGATGCGCGCGGCTTGCAAAATCGGCACATCGTATGGAGGCAGTGATGTGCTAGCGCAGAGGAATTTGATGCATCCATTGATTACATCGCTCGGCAATCCCGTCACCTCTTCAAGGTGCCCATCAACAACGTATGACCATCCATCTACGTCAACGCTCAACATGATAGCCAGCCATACTGCAAGCGGTCGTGCATCGCCATTCACAATGAACTCCGAGAGAAAAGGAGCAAAATCGTGCATAATCAAAAACCGCTTGGCAATGCCGCCATCAGCTGGACACCCTCCCCATGTGTGCACATCCCAATCGAGGGGAGGCGCAGCGGGGAAAAGGACACTAGGTCGCAAAACTTGCAAATTCCGAATCATTTCAACGCTCCTTGTTGATTGTCTTCACATCATCATTATAGCTATGAACGCCCATTTCTTGAGATTCCGATTTAGATTAAGAGCGACTTGTCGTGAATAAAAATCAGCAGTGAAACTAGAACATGTTGAGCAAACACCAGCACTTAGTGAGGTGAGTATGCAACGCTATCGGTTTTTGGATTTCATCACCGCGTCGTTTGTCGGCGTTCTGATTCTCAGCAACATCGGCGCCGCGAAAATCGTCGACTTTTCCCCGTTTGTTTTGGATGGTGCGACCGTCTTTTTCCCGTTGACCTATATCTTTTGCGACATCCTAACTGAGGTCTATGGATATAAACGGTCGCGACGTGTTTTGTGGACTGGATTTTTCTGGTCGGTGATGTTCGCCATTCTAGTCACGGTGTTTCACGCTTTGCCGTCTGAACCTCAATGGAATGACATCGGCATTGACGGATTCACTCGTAATGACGCGTTCGGGATGATTCTAGGGCAAACTCCGCGTATCGTGATTGCTAGCATTCTTGCCTATCTCGTCGGCGAGTTTGCCAACAGCTTCGTCCTTGCGAAGATGAAAATCTTGACCAAAGGGCGATTTTTGTGGACGCGGACTATCGGCTCAACAATCGTAGGGCAAGCTTTTGATACAACTATGTTTGTTCTGCTTGCTTTTTGGATTGTTTTGCCGATTCCAGGATATGGGCCCGAGACGGCTTTGCCACTAGATGTCGTGTTGCCTCTTTTGGCATCAAGTTATGTTTTCAAGGTTGGTGTTGAGGTCTTGTTCACGCCCATCACATACAAGGCGGTCAACTTTCTCAAGCGAGTTGAGAAAGAGGATTACTATGATTACAACACCAACTTCACTCCGTTCAGTCTAGAGGTTGATTGACTGACTGCAGGCAAAGCGAAATCGCCCTGCCTGCACTTTGGAATTGAGAGGGTGTTCATGTCTACACTAGTTCAATATCCGCGCCCATCCTACATTCCTGAACTGTATTTCACCATCACGGGTGAATACACTCGTCTGATTTCCCTGCGTTATGACTTCAATATTGGCGTTCGTTTCCCATGCCCTAACGTCGTTCCGCCGTTAGGATTCGCCGACCAAAACTGGCGCAATCCGAACAGACGTGTGTATATGCGAGCGTTGAAAGTTCACAATCCTGATATCGCCACAGTCCTAGATTTAGAACGACCTGAGCAGTTTGATGAGGTCATGGATTGGGCTGAAGAGGCGGCGCGTTATGTGAAAAAAGCAGTCATCATAATTCCTAAAATCACTAGCGTGATTGACCGTATTCCTGATGAGATAGGCGGCAAAAAAGTGTATCTAGGATACAGTGTGCCATCCAATTTTTGCACTACCGCCATCCCGTTGAATGAGTTCAAAGGTAGACCTTTGCATTTGCTGGGCGGCAACCCGCTGATGCAAATCAAGATTTGCGCCGCAACACCTAATGTGCAGACGACTGATGTCAATATGACATCCAAAATGGCGGACACCCTCTGCTCGTATCTCACATCCAATCTCGGCACTCAAGGGTTCGTTACTCTATCTGAAACAGGAATTCCATTCGCTGCCAATGCTCACATACGAGCTTTTGAATTGTCTTGCGCCAACACATACATAGCATGGCACTACTCGCCCCCTTGCTATGTGCGTTATGCCAGCCCTAAAGATTTGGAGGACTTCAGAGAAATTGACTATTGGGTTCCGCGCGACCCATCATTGACTGATGATGTGATACGTAAATACATCCGTGAACATCTAGCATGGTCGGCTGTTCAGGGGAATAAAGTGGTCGGGTATTATGTTTCAGATAGGGCATCCAACGGGTATACACGTATTTTGCACTTAGCCATCCATCCCGACCATCGCAGACGTTACATCGGCAGTTCACTTTTGAGCACAATCAGATACACATCGGAAATCACCATACCGTCGTCTAATAGTATTATGCAAGTGTTTTTGGAAGCTAACGGATATCGTCGTGTTTCTCAAAACGGGGAAATGGCTACGTGGAAACGCAAAATGGAATATTCCCCTCAGCGTATCATAGCTGAAATCCAGTTGCGCACATTCTTTGACAAGCACACATTGACCGTATCCGATAAAGGGCAACTCTCGATTCTGACATCCAAGAGTCTTAATGGCATCTACGAGACCGTTGACTGGATGGATGCCAATATGTACAAAGAAGGAAGTCCTCCGCTATGGCAATCTAATGACGACATCCCTGATTTTGGTGATGTTTCTGTAGCTCCTGACGATGAATTGGAATACGATGCTCTGCTCCATCAATTGGAGGAAGGGAAATGAATCGCCATCACACGCGTATGCATAGTTATCTATCGGTTCGCTCGTATCGCCGTGAACACTCTAGCGCATGTCAACATCCATCAATCGCACTTAGCACCTTAGAACATAGCCGATTGCCCTGCGATTTAGACGGGATAAGCGGACGTGTTGAATGCCCTGTCGTTGATTGAACCATATTGAATAGACTGAAAAATCGGAATGGATGCTATGCTAAGCGAAAATCGACTTGAGAGCGGTAATCACCATCAACTTTTGAAAGTTTCTCTATCACGTCACACTGTGTTGAAGGTCTTGTCTTTAATTCAGGTCGGCAAGGGGAGCCGAACGATTTATCTGAACTTGATTTTGCAGCCATCGCCGATGTTGAGATTGTATAGCTTTTTAACTCATCACACGGGATTGTGCGTATCCATCCCTGCACGATTGGAAAATGCTCAGTCTCATAGCGCATCCATAGTAAGTGAGCACATATTCACTATTGAAACAAGTAAACTAGTCAAGCAAATTCAGCGAGTTAGAGAAAGTCACATTCACTTGTCAGTATCAAGCGTGCCCTTATTGGGCTCAGACATGATTGGCGAACTAGAGTTGGAATGCGCCAAAGACGCGTATGCGGCATTCCCGCTTTCTAGCAAACTTGAATCGCTACGTATTAGTACGGCGTTTGCTGATAGGCATTCATCTAATTCGAGTACGTATCCAATCAGAATAAAGCCGTTCGCTGATGCGTTGAAAATGTTGGATGTCACTTTCAACGTGTGGCATCCCGCTTTTCGCTATCTATATGTTTGTCAGGTGCATAGCGATAACGCCGACCGATTGCATTGGCATCTACTCGCCACAAACACAATCGCTTATGCTAGAGCCGACGTTATTCAGTATTCATCGTATCAGACTTCGGATAGTGATAGCAAAACGTCATCACAATACGCGTTTGATAAATCTAAAGCGTTCCGCATAGGCATTCACGGATTACGTGTATTACGCGAGTTCAGCAAAGAGTTCGAAGTTTGGGATGCTGATGTGACTATAGGTAACAACCGAACTGTGATAACAACTAAGTCTAGTGCGTCTCACGTCCCGATTTTACAATTGGTGATGAAAAACGATTCCTATCCGATTGAAGCGTTGATACACGCGGATAATGAAATCCGAATCGACAGGGCACCTGTAGCTTATAGAGCTCGAGTGCCGCAATCACAACTGCGCGCTAACCTGACTACTGAAATCGGATGCGTCTACGTTCTGATTGAGTTTTTATCTGCTCATCACGTGAATGTGTATCCGATTCAGCAATTGCCTGATAAGTTGGATGCCAATCAAGTGATTGTAGATACAAGGGGCTTCAAAAGCGGATTGTACGTGATAGACTCGCCATACATCACGCTGGAGTTGAGACGTTCTGATGATTTGGAATGCGTGATTTTCAGAAACGACCAATCGTATCCATCTACGAACTTGAGGAATTTAGATGTGGCAATCGCCACGGTTGATTTGCAATCGTCTCATATGGATTGAGTGTTTTCTACACGAGATGGAGGTTAGGTATGCCTAAAATCGTCAAGGAGTTGAAACGCCCTGAATACCGATGGACGCGCGATGAACTAGTATCAGCCCATCAAATTCTAGTGAGTCGCTCGTTGGAATCGCCATTAGATTACAAAGTCGTATCCGATTCGCGTATCGAATCCGCCATCAATTCATGGGCGATTGAGCTGGAAATGCCATTCACATATCAAGTTGATTACCCGACATGGCGCAAGATTTTTGACCGAATCAGCACTGATGAAGGTAGTGCTAAGGGTAGTCAAGTATCTGATTCGGAGGGATGCAATCTTGAGTGGCATACTGACGCTTCGAAAGTGCGGTTGCTATACGACAAACTAGTTCAAAATGGCATTTGCCGTCCCGATGGCGATCCATACTCAGAAATTTATGCGGCGTGTGAACGTTATCAAATCGCGCCGCCTCATGAATTTAAACGAGGCAACGAGTTATGGAAAACGCTGCTTAAACATCACAGGGAATCTCAGAAATCATCGTAGCATTCACCTAATTGCCATCTAGGTCAATCAGACATAATACCCTCACGCCCATCCAACTACAGACAGGCGTGAGGGTTTAGATAATCTCTACGGGCATCAGTTACGTTAGACTGATGCCCGATTTTGAGCGTATTCTTTCAGCACATTCCACAAGTCGCCACGCATTCCATGATGCAATGCGCCCCTGCACGAGTGCATTCCCGTTGCGTATCCATACCAAATTGCAGTTTTTACCCCTAGTTCGGCGCACGCGCTCAGAAATTCTGCTGCATACCTCGCTGCAGTGCTTTCAGGTAACATAGGGGCGTTTCCACCGCACAGTCCGAATTCTGTGAACCAAATCGGTAGTGATGTGATTGGGCGCCATCTATTCACCAAATCGGGTAAATTCCCGTGCACACCGAACGCCCCGTTGTGTTTTCCGCTGATGCCATATGGATGCAAAGCTAATCCATTCAGTAAGTTAGCTGAATTACTGTGATGAATTACCGTTTTCCAATAATCCGATCGCCCTGAGACATGCCCTTGACTGATAACGACTGATTGCGGATTCAATTGCCTGATACGCATTAGAGCGATATCAAGCATGTACGCATAGCCCTCCGCAGGGATGCCGACCGCCGCCTCGCTTGCGCTATCACCTTCATTCCATATTTGCCAAACGATTGAGCGTTGACTGTACCGCTCAACGATTTTACTGATAGCATGAAGCCATCTAGCGCTGAACGACCGCCATGCGTTAATGTCGTTGTGCATTTGATCCCAATTGAAGCCCCTACCCTCGCCCCAGGTTTGATGGTTCAGCACAATCACAGGGGTAATGCCGCTTACTGCACAATCGTTTAATATTCTGTCGTAAAAGTTGAATTGACTCTCGACGTCTTGTTGACGCGAATCGTATGCAAAACGAACGTAGTGTAGAGGTCTCAATGTTGAAATAGGCACATCACTAACAGGATTGCGCGGGTCAATGTTCACGCCCACGTTCAATTCATCTAGAGGGGCGAGGTATTGTGAACTTACAAATCCCTCAATCCACTTACCTTCATGATTGATTTTTGAGGATAGTAACGCCCAACCGTTGCGAAAATCTTGCACGTGTATCACGCTTCCATATGGCAAATGCCCTATAACGTTGTGATTTAAACCCGCTCCTGAGCGAATTCGCAATCGCGGATAAGCAGTTACGCGATATCTCATCACTCACCTCAATCGCTTATACGTTCAAACTAGCGTTTAGTTGCTTGCGTAACACCTCAATCTCGTTTTCCAGTTCAGCTATACGTTGCGCATGCCACAACCGCTCTTCAGCATACGCGGTTTGCAACGAACGTATTTGACTTTCAAGTAACGCGTTACGCTCTTGCAAAGCGGCGACTGCTTTGTTCAATCGACTGATTTCATCCATAGCAATTTGCGTAGTTTGAGCTAACGCGACATTAGCTGCATCTCGCAAATTGCCGCCATGATGATTACGCTTTTCTAGTATGTTGGCGATGGCTGCGAGGAAAGTGAGAATGGCGCCTGCTATCGCTTCTATGTTCATGATGGTTCAACTATGATACGCAAAATAACAAGCCATAAGCCAATCAGCGTTAAGGCCATTCCGATTGATTTGTGAGACATCTCGTGCGCAAGTGTGAGACAATACATCACAAACGGCACACTTAGGATTCCAAAATTTCCCTTTTTACTAACAACTATCAGTCCGCATGTTAAAAGCACCAACGCGAAAAGATTGGGCGGGATGCCCATAGATTTAAGAACTTCAGTAGTTGCCGATGACGATTCAAACAAAATGTGAAATGCGACCCCGACGTAGATCACGCCGAAGATTTGCGAGTAACTGACTCTACGGTATAGATGAATAACCGATTCAAGTAGCCATATTAACTGATTAAACATCGTTTATCCTAGCGCAGTACTATCCTCTTCGGCGGTGGTGATGGAATGCATGAACTCGCGCAGACTGATGGGCATAACGGCATAAACTACGCGAGCCCAAAATCGCCTAGCCTCAGGCGATTTGAGTAGATTCTCAAAAAAGATTGCTAGCGCAGCGCGTAAAGTCAGACTGCCGCCAATAAGCCCTACAAGGAATGTGACAATCAAATCGCTATGCGAATTGATTGCATCGCCAATCCATTGACTGAAATCGGTAGGCATATGCCCTCCTAGTCGCTCTAGTTGTACACGCACATTATAACGCAAAATTCGTTTTAGGGAAATCAACGCATCCATTCAAGGGATTAACTTGATTATGATTCGGGCGCGATTTGACCAATCGGCAACAAATGCTGTCAATCAGTATACAACATAGAAAAATGGGCTAACTGGAGGGCATATGCGCTTAGTCAACAGGTTAGAGCATCACGATGCTGTCATGTCGTTGGCATTTTCCCCTGATGGCGCGTTATGTGTAACGTCCACCGAAGACGGAGTGTTAAGCTTATGGCGCGTTGAAACTAGCGAGTTAATTGCTGAAGTTAAAGTGCAAGGGCACATTTCCCCTCGATTGGCGTATTCCGAAGACGGTTTACTGATTGCATCAGGTGGTCGTGATGGGAAAGTGCGATTGTGGAGTGGAAAATCCCTAACGCCTATCAGCACACTCAACTATCACACATGCAACGTGCGTGCACTTGAATTCGCGCCCAACAACTATTTGGCATCGGGCGGCGATGATGGCTCTTTTCACTTGTGGTCGGTATACACAGGGAAATTTGTTGCCTCGCGTTATCTATTCCATTCAATACGTGCGCTAGCGTTTATGCCCGAAGGCGATTATTGGAAATGGGCTGCAGTCTTGCAAAACGACCAGGTGCAGGTGTTCACTGCCTTCGCATCATCATGGGGATTGGATTGGCAATTTTCCGTTGCAGAAGCAAGCGATGTTTCATGGCTGCACAACGCTTTCTTGGCGATTGCCAGTCGCTGGGGACTGACTATTTTAGATGCCAATTGCCATAGCGTAGTGAGTTTTTGTGAGTATAAGGGCGCTGTATCGGTAGTATCCATTCCTGAATTGGAAAGTGTAGTTGCCGTATCACTCGATAAAACTATGACTGTGTGGTCGGTCAGTTTGAGAAAACCTCTCAAGGTCTATCCCTGCCCATCTGAACCTACTCAGATAACGTATTCACAATCAAGCAGACTACTCGGTGTAGCGTACTGGAATGGACTCGTGGATTTCTATCAAGTCAGATGAACGAAGATTAGAGTTTGATGAGAAACACGCGTAGTGCACGTCGATGTTGCCAAGCAACTTTACAAAACTTGAATTCTGATGTATGATTATGGTGAACATCGTTCAGTTTCTGAGGAGGGCATATGTTCCGTTTCACGAATGTTCGGCACTATGGCGCACTGGACGGCAAGTTCTATGTGAGCCAATCGAACGACCTTGACCTGAGTGAGGTCACCGCCATTGTTGATGGGAATTTGCAGTCGGTCGTCAAGGATTACTTTGACGCCATCATCACGCGCGATTGGATGCGCTCGGGCAAGAGTCTCATCAACATCAAGAGCGGCAAAGTGTATAAGTTGCCGCAAATGCGTTATGTGGCAGTTGGCGATTTCGTGGTCGTCGCTTACCCCTGCAGTATCTCGTGGACTGTCAAGTATTGCCCGATTGACCGTATTGACGAGGTCGCTTGGGCTGATTGGCAATACATCGAGTTGTTCCGTCCTGTGACCAGCATGGAAATCAAAGGCGCTAAGTTGGTCATCGGCTCATCGGAACGCATCACCATCGTTGACCTGAACACATCATCGCTCACAAACATCTCGTTGCCCAACTTCACGCCATACACGTACGATTACGCCATCAAAGACATCCAATTCGACCCGTTCAATCCCGAGCGTATTCTAGCGCGTATGCAATATGGCGCATACGTCATCGAGAACGACAATATCGTTTTCCAATCGCCATTCTCAAGCACACAAACCCCGATTTTGCTGAATGGCAAAATCTACGCCAAATCGCCCTACGGTGTCGTGTGCGTGACTGATGGCTACCGCAATGTGTATGTTAGCCGCTTGCCCATCGCAGATATTATCCCATGCAACGATGGCATCGCTGTTGTGATGAAAGTCGATGAGTACACCATCGCAGTGGACTTGGTGAAAACGCCATAAAAGTAAATTGGCGTCGTCAACGAGAACTGCCTTGCCCGATGAGAAAGGGCAAGGCAGTTCTCGTTAGATATGATGGCTATTCTGACTTGAAAAGTTTCCGCGTATGCATAAAACTTCAATCAATCGATAGAACTAATCAAGTGAATAACACAGGTCGTGAGGGATGAAAGTATGTTCTGCGAGAAATCCATCCATATTTGGCGTAAAAACACTCTAGTCTGTAGTGTCCCGACTGAGCACAATGTCTACGCTCTAGACTATACGCCTGATGGTTCGCGCATCGCGTTCGGTGACGAAGAGGGGTATGTCGGCATTCTCGATGTCGCTGCCCTGCAAACGACCGAACAACGCATCTCGTCTGAAGCTATCTATGCCGTGAAAGTCTCACCTGATGGCAAGTTCATTGCCGCCGCTGGCGCAGACAATCGCATCCACATCCTATCGCCGCAACTTGAGCGTGTTCAGGAGTTGCGTATGAGCAAATCGCCCATCACTTGTTTGACGTGGTCGCCCGATGGCACCTACATCGCGGCGGGTAACGTGGTCGGCAACACCTTTGTCGTTCCGCTTGAGAATCCGTTGGCATATCGCCCTTTGAGCGCCAAAGGTGAAGTTGTAGCGATAGTGTGTTGGACGGCAAACAACTTACTCAGGGTGAGTATGTTGTCGGGCGAAGTTCACATTCACGAGATGCCATCAGGCTTTATGCATGTTAGCCACGGTCGTCTTTACGGTAGCAACTCGTTCGCACTTTCGCCCGACGGCATTCACGTCGCATCGTCAATCCCTAGTTTGCCTGAAGCTCTTCACGAGTTCAAAAGCGGGAATGTGAACATTGTTCACAAAGCAGTCTATGTGTATGAGCAGCGTATTAGCCGTCGCAAACGGGATGGGCATGTGAGTGACTGATACTTAGGGCATCGTGTGATGGTGATGCGCATGATGACGCTAAAAACGCTATTCTAGACGCCTATGATGTTGAACGCGTATATTCACGCAGGGTGATTGCCCAATGGCGAAAATGGCGTCATCACTGAGCATCACCAAAATCATGCATAGTGCAGTATCCAATTCACTCAACACTAACTAGTCCCTTGATTGATGGCGATTCCCCTGTTGCCGTATAGTCTGAGAATACTGCTTTACTTGAGCCCTACGTCATAGCGTAATTCATCATCAACGTCAAGAATTTCTGAGAAATCAAGTGCGTTGATTGGTATCGCGCGTCAGAATTGCGATACGTTTTTTTCATCAAGGCAATGAGCGAAAGATTAGAGAATGATGAGAAAACCAGCCAATCTTCACTGATGCCCATCGAGATACTTGACAAAACTAAAAGTCAATGTCACAATTGCAGTGCAGTTTGGTGAACTACGAGGAGGTTCATATGTTGTTTGAGAAGTCCATCCGCGTTTGGCGTCAACACGCCCTAGTCCGTCTTGTGCCGACCAAGCGTAATGTCTACGCTCTAGACTATACGCCTGATGGTTCGCGCATCGCGTTCGGTGACGAAGAGGGGTACGTCGGCATTCTCGATGTCGCTGCCCTGCAAACGACTGAACAGCGCATCTCGTCTGAAGCCATCTACGCAGTGAAAGTCTCACCTGATGGCAAGTTCATTGCCGCCGCTGGCTCAGACAATCGCATCCACATCCTATCGCCGCAACTTGAGCGTGTTCAGGAGTTGCGCATGAGCAAATCGCCCATCACTTGCCTGACGTGGTCGCCTGATGGCACTTACCTAGTTGCAGGCAATGTGGTCGGCACCACCTTTGTCGTTCCGTTCAATGAGCCATCTTCGTACTATCCCGTGAACGCCAAGGGGCAAACTGTGGCAACGCTGTACTGGAGCTCACGCAACGCGCTTCAGATCGGCATGTTGTCAGGTCAAGTTCACATTCAGGAGATGCCGTCAGGCGAGATGCCAGCTGGTTTCCTCCGCGTCACGTTTGGTCGTCTTTATGGTAGCAACTCGTTCGCAGTCTCGCCCGACGGCATTCACATCGCATCGTCAATCCCTAACTTGAC
>CAKZRZ010000099.1 GCA_937918955.1 uncultured Arenicella sp. | reverse complement strand
CGTCAGGTAAGGCGTTTGATGACAGGTCACGCCATTCCCACCATTTCCATAGATGATTTGGCAAAAGTACTCGTACCTATCCCGCCTGTCCATGTTCAGAAGAAAATCGCCAATGAAATTGCAGCGATACTAGCCATGCGCAAGGAAGCCTTAAAGACGGGAGAAAGGATTGTCGAAGAGACCGAGGCTCTAATCGGTCGGTTGGGTTGAAAGATTGAAACGCCGCCCAACTGCGCATCAGCCGACAGCGCTCCGCTCGCTACGCTCGGCTCGCCTGCGGGTGATGCGCAAGCCGTTAGCCGCTAAACGAGCACGACCGGAGGACATGATGAGTGAAAATCAAACTCTAGTCATCAGGGATAACAGACAACTGTCGCTTTGGGGAGATAACCCAATTGCTGAGTATCCCAACTACCTGTCAAGACAACTCATTACTTATATAGGCAACAAGCGCGCGCTCCTAGGGCACATTGGCATTGCAATTGAGCGCGCCAAGCAGCGACTTGGCAAAGATCGACTGCGGCTAGTCGATCTTTTTAGCGGCTCCGGTATTGTTTCTCGTTTTATGAAGGCTCATGCTTCCCTGCTTGTTAGCAATGACATTGAAGACTACGCTGCCGTGATTTCTCGCTGTTATCTGCGCAACCGAAGCACAGTGGATCTTCCAATGCTTTCAGAGATCGTCTCGGAATTGAATGCTAGAGTTACTACCGAACCCTTTCCGCCAGGGTTTATCGAAGAGATGTATGCACCAAGAGATGAATCCAATATAACGAGAGAAGATAGGGTCTTCTTTACCCGTGAAAATGCTCGGAGGATAGACAACTATCGTCGTTTGATAGACCAAGTTCCGCCGGAGATAAGAGATTTACTTCTTGGGCCGCTGCTGAGCGAGGCCTCTGTCCACGCTAACACTGCAGGCATCTTCAAGGGTTTCTATAAGAATCGCCATACAGGAGTCGGGCAATTCGGCGGCAGCGGATTTGACTCCCTCACACGGATCTTAGGACGCATAATGCTTGAAGTCCCCGTCCTCAGCCTGTTTGAGTGCGATTACGAGGTGTTCCAAGAAGATGCAAACATACTAGCACGCAGACTAAAAGGTTTCGATTTGGCCTATATTGACCCTCCCTACAATCAGCATCCGTATGGTTCTAACTACTTCATGCTTAACCTTATCGTTCATTACCAACGTCCTACACATATTAGCCGTGTCTCAGGAATACCCACCAATTGGCAACGTTCTGGTTACAATGTTAGAAGTAGAGCCTTGCCATTGTTAAAAGACCTGCTTGATAATATCGACGCCCCGTTTCTTTTAGTGTCCTTCAATAACGAAGGTTTCATCCCACCGGAGAAAATGCATCTGATGCTTGACGAACTGGGTAGGGTAGAAGTTATTGAGATGCCTTACAACGCTTTCCGGGGAAGCCGGAACTTCAACAATCGGTCAATTCACGTTACTGAATACTTGTTTCTAGTTGAACGGAGATGAGGCGCTGTAGCTAAGAAAACATCATCTCCTGGTACAGCGATCTGGTACGGTCATCAACATTTAAAAAAGCAAAAAACGGACGTCATACAAGCAATCTCTACAACAAGTTATTGACCATATCAGCACTAGGTTCTAAAAGAGAGTGGCTTTGATACATGAATCGTGATGGTGCTTGAGAGATATCTTAGCAGAGCTTCGCCTAACCTATTCCTGATGTCGAGTCTTCCTGATGTCGAGTCCCACTATCATCTTGCTATCATCTTGATAGTAGATCTATCCGCCCAGATGGGGGGATACTTTACATTTGTGGGAACCCCGACGACAACCTGACTTATCTAATCCTGATCGCTTAGATGAAGAACCAGATAGTAAACAGCCTTCGCACTTCTGAAGGCGGCGTCGGCTTAATGCGCATGCCGTTAGCCGCCTTCGGTGATATGAGCAGCGATGGGTAGTTGCGAAGTATAATTTTGGTAGTACATAATTATGAAAGTTCCTCATCCAATCCCGTATCAAGGAAGCAAAAGACAAATATCTCATCATATACTTGCCTATTTTCCACGAGAGATAGACACGTTGATTGAACCTTTCGCGGGTTCAGCCGCTATCTCCATTGCTGCCGCATGCTATAGGAAAGCATCCCACTTTCATCTGAACGATATAAATAAGCCTTTGATGGCTCTATGGCAAGAAATCATAAATGACCCTCAGGGTATTTCAGCAAGTTACAAAAGGCTTTGGGTGAAACAGCAAGATAATCCAAGGCGGTTCTATGATTATGTTAGAAATGAATTTAATCGAACCCAGAGACCAGATTACTTATTATATCTTCTAGCAAGATGCGTTAAGGCGTCAATAAGGTATAACCCCAAGGGAGAATTTAACCAGAGCCCAGACAACCGACGGCTTGGCCGAGATCCGAAGAAAATGGCGGATGACATATTTGCAGCTTCATATTTATTTCGGGGACGGACAATAATAACCAGTAAAGACTATAGAGAAGTTTTGCGTACTTCTACCAGAAACGATTTATTGTATATGGACCCTCCATATCAGGGAGTTTGCGAAAGCGGAGACCCACGCTATTATAAAGGAGTAACCTTTCAGGAATTTGTGCAGGATTTAGAGTACTTAAATACAAAAAATATCCCATTTATCTTGAGTTATGATGGGCGTACTGGAAACAAAAAGTTTGGTAGAGAATTACCTGCCGAACTAGGATTGTTCAGAATCGAAATTAAAGTCGGGCGTTCAACCCAAGCGACCCTTCTAGGAAGAAATGAAATTACATATGAATCAATCTATCTTTCAAGAGCATTGGTTGTAAAGTTAAATGCTGATCACAACGATCTTGTCAGAGTAATTGATACACAATAAGAAGTCCAAATTGAATTTGCCAAATAGTCAATGAGAAAAATGGCCTTATCTGTTGAGCAACGAATAAAGGATGTTCATCGTCTCATCATCAACTCTCCCTACAAGGAGACGGCTCGCCATTGGCGCTACGCTCCGTCCTCGAGTCTGTTCGACCTGGTCGAGAGCTGCCGGCCGGCGGGCTATGTAGTAGCCACATACATGTCGTTCTCGTCAGCGACATGCTTATTGGGGGCAAGCGTTATGTAGAATTATGAGTGGGTGAAGTTGATATCATGAGCGTATCATCCTTGTTCTATTCTGCTAAGCCTATTGAAACGAGTTTCAATCCAGAAGCTGAGATAATCATATTTACCGGCTACGCCAATGACTTTATCACGCATATTCCTGATAATTCGGTTGCTCTGGTTATAACTTCTCCGCCGTATAACTTGGGGAAGGAGTACGAGAATCAGGTTTCGCTTGAACAATACTTAGGCAGCCAATCCCAATTGATTGCTCAACTTTACCGTATCTTACGAGAAGACGGAAGTATTTGCTGGCAAGTGGGTAATTTTGT
>CAKZRZ010000098.1 GCA_937918955.1 uncultured Arenicella sp. | reverse complement strand
GATGAAATTGATTCAGTCCAAACCGCGGTTTTCTTAATTGCGTTGCGAATGAAACGTGAATCGATGGCCGAGTTTTTAGGCATCCTTGATGCTCTGTTAGCTTCGATAGAACCCGTTATTGCTGATGTCGATGAGTTGATCGTGCTTGCAGATCCGTTTGACGGTTATGTGAGAAACGTAACCATGACGCCTTTTATTCCAGCGGTTTTGGCAGCATGTGGTCTGAATTGCGTGATGCACGGCGTTGAAACGGTGGGGCCAAAGCACGGTGTTACCGCGCATAAGGTCTATAAATTGGCAGGGATTAATGCCAACGCCTCTTGTGCAGATGTTGCATCAGGTTTATTAGATAAGCACTGGGGCTATATTGACCAGCAGCGGTATGCGCCTCAGCTATTCGCTTTGCAAGATTTACGCGATCGAATTGTCAAGCGCACAGCCCTAACGACTATTGAACGTTTGCTTATGCCGATTGCTGCGCGAAAAAAGACCCATTTAGCATTGGGCTATGTTCATAAAGCGTATCCTGAAATTTACGCTAGCTTGGCGAAAGCTGTAGGCTATCGAAACGTGCTCTTATTAAAAGGCGTGGAGGGAGGCCTGGCGCCCGCTCTGAATAAGCCCTTGAGACGCTACTCTTTTAAGGAGAGCTTGCCTTTGGATGAGCTCTCGAGCTATGTTGATGCTAAAAAACAGTTGATTGAATCAGAATCGATTTTTGATTCACCAAGCGCAGCACTGAGTTTTGACGGTGAATCAAAGCCCACAGAGCACTGCTTAGCGGTTGGATTAAGCGTGTTGGCTGGTAAGCAATCAGTCGCTCGTGATAGTCTGGCTTTAGCAAGTGCGCAAATCCTGATCGAGCATCAACAAGAGCTTAGCTTGAGAGACGCAGTTGAAAAAGTGATTAGCAGCTTAGATAATGGATCGGCTCTATTCTTTTTTAATGCTTTGCGATCTTAGTGCGCTCCAAGAAGTTTGCCCTAAACTGATTGTTGCGAAAACCTTTGGATAATTAGAATAAATAAAATGGCCAAATCTAAACCCAGTATCGTGCAACAACTGCCTGATACCCCTCAAGTTAAAGAAGCCCTCGAATTTTTAACCAGTATTGTTGGTTCGGCTTGTCAGTTCAAAGCCTCGGATATACATATTCGCGCTGGACATCAAATCATGATGCGTCTCGATGGTCGTATTCGGCAAGTCAAAGGCTCGCCGCAAATGAGTGACGAGATGATTGAGCGGTTGATCTTTCCACTGATGTCAAAATACTACTTGAATCGATTTAAAGAAGAGAACCAAGTTGATTTATCTTTGAGCGATAACAATGGCAACCGCGTGCGCGTAAACATGTTTCGTCAAATGGGGCAGCTTGCGGTGGTGATGCGTGTCATTGAAAACCATATCCCTGGACCCGATGATTTAGGCTTGCCACAACAAGTGCGAACAATTGCTAAGATGCGTCAGGGTTTGATTATTTTTTCTGGCGCAACCGGCTCAGGAAAATCGACCTCAATGGCGTCTTTGCTAAATGAGATCAATCGAGATCGATATCAGCACATTCTGACGATTGAAGATCCAGTTGAATATATTTTTACCGAGCAACGTTGTGTAATCTCACAACGTCAGGTTGGTATCGATGTGCCAGATTTTGCTTTAGCAATGAAGGCAGCACTTCGAGAAGATCCTGACGTTATTCTTATGGGCGAGATGCGCGACCCTGAAAGTATCGAAATTGCATTAACAGCGGCGGAGACAGGTCACTTAGTGTTCAGTACTCTGCACGCGCCAAATTCGGCAGACGCCATTACGCGTATGGTATCGAGTTTTAGCGGTGAGGAGCAGTCCACTATTCGTTCAAAGTTAGCGCATAACTTAAGAGCGATTGTGACACAGCGCTTACTGCCCAAGAAAGAAGGTGGTGGCCGTACCGTCGCGTGTGAAGTGCTCACCGTGACCCCGCTGGCGCGAGAGTTAATTCAAGAGCCGCAACGAATTAAAGAAATCAAAGACTTGATTAAGGGGGGCGATAAAGTAGAAGGTATGCTGCACTTTGATCAGCATCTCGAAGAGCTTGTTAAAGAGGAAGTGATTTCTGACGAGACCGCGTTGACCAACGCGTCGAGTGCTACAGACTTAGCGTTAAAGCTGAAAGGTTTTTAATTCTAAAGGGTATTGTTCTGCCCTCATTGCGAGGACAGAAGCGAGACTCAGAAAATACTAAAGCGTTTTCACGACTTCTAGGATCTCGTCTACGTGCCCTTTAACTTTTACTTTGCGCACTTCGTGGACTAGTTCGCCTTTTGCATTAAATACAAAAGTACTGCGCTCGATGCCAATGTACTTTTTACCATACATACTCTTCTCCTTCATTACGCCCATCGCGTCGCATAGCTCTTCCTCAGGGTCGGAGATAAGGTCAAAGGCAAAGTCGTACTTATTAATAAAGTTTTGGTGCTGACGTATAGTCTCACGCGAGCATCCGATAACTTCGGTATTTGCGGCTTGAAAATCAGGGTAGGCCGCTGTGAAATCTTGGCCTTCGGTGGTACAACCTGGTGTGTTGTCCTTGGGATAAAAATAGAGGACCAAATTTTTGGTGCTGCCTGTTTTAAAAAGGTCGCGCAGCGCGAGTGATTCGTTTTGAGTAGTAGCAACTCTAAGGTTTGGAATTTTGTCGCCGATAGAAATAGTCATTTTAATGCTCAGTGTTTACGAAAATGTGGATAGGGTGTTAGTCGATTACGGCCCAGTTTAGCTCAAGCGCGTGAGCACGAAGTTTATCGTCTGGAGTCACGACAATGGGTGTATCGACTAATTCTAATAGCGGTAAGTCATTTATAGAGTCGCTGTAGAAAGTACTGTCTTTAAACTCTTTGTCGTTTTCCGCTAGCCATTGATTCAATCGCGTAATTTTACCGGTTTGGTAGCAAGGAGTTCCGGCTACTTTACCTGTGTATTTGCCGTCAATAAACTCAGCTTGGGTGGCCAATAGTGTTGGAACGTTGAGCCTCTGTGCAATGGGGGCCGTGATGAAATCGTTAGTTGCAGTGATGATTAAAATTTCATCGCCTGCATCTTGGTGCGGTTTTAATAGATCGGCTTTTCCTTTTTGAATCATCGGTTCGATTATAGAGTCTAAGAAATCACTTCTCCACGCATGCAATTGATCCAGGCTATTTTGCCTGAGTACTGAAAACTGAAACTCGCAGAATTCGTAAATATCCAGTTCGCCCGCGAGATATTGCTGGTAAAAGTAGTCTTGCCTTTCTTTTTGTAGCTCCGCGTCAACAGCGCCTATTTCGGCTAAATACATCCCCCAGCTATGGTCGCTGTCGCCATTTAATAAGGTGTTATCGAGGTCAAATAATGCTAATGCCACAGGGCTCTCCGGAAAATACTGAATAAGCAGCAATTGAGATGGCCGAACTTGAATGACAATAGGTAAATGACAACAAGGGGCCAAAGCAAAAGGGTTAAATTAGTTACATCAATAAGTTGATGCATAAAGCTCGGCGGTTTGATTATAATGGCTTTATATTACCGAGTTTAGTACTACTGATGTTTTTAATAAAATTGATGGTCTAAACTCACCCTATAGGCAAACCAAAGGCATGCAAAACTTCGAACCCATATTTGCTAACGATGGCTATCGGCCAAATGTTGGTATTATTATCTGCAACCGAGAGGGGCAGGTTTTTTGGGCTCGGCGCATAAATAAGGATGGTTGGCAATTTCCGCAAGGCGGCGTCAGTCGAAACGAGTCCTTGGTCGACGCCATGTATCGAGAGCTCCATGAAGAAACAGGTTTAGCTCAAACACAAGTTCGTTTAGTTGCACATACGAAAGACTGGTTGCGTTATGAATTGCCTCAACGCTTATTGCGTAACCAAAGGCGGCGAGCGCAGGGCCCCGGACGCAAACGTGTTAGTTTTAAAGGGCAAAAGCAGGTTTGGTTTTTACTCGAACTCACTGATGATGATTCTGCCGTGAACCTTTGCGCTGGCCCTGAAGCACCTGAGTTTGATAGTTGGCGTTGGGTTGATACGCATCATGCCATTGACAATATTGTCGATTTTAAGCGAGGCGTGTATCAAAAAGCTTTGTCAGAGTTAGAACAGTTTTTGCCGACCAGTTAGAGATTATTAATGACTCAGTTTCTTAGTGTTAGACGTCCGAGTTTGACATACCTACCTTTGTTGGTTCTGCTTGTTTCAACGACAAATATTTGCTTTGCGGCAAACTCTTTGAGCACTAAAACGGTGGCTGAAGCGGTTACCGAGCAAGCAAAGAAAAATCGATTCCCTAATAAGCTCGCCTTCAACGACGAAGGTGGTGGCACCGTAAATGGCATTGTAGAGTACACTTTTGACCCTGCGGTGCATGCCGACATGGCCGATGTTTATCTTCGTTATCAGCCTGATTATGCGTGTTTTGTGGCACTTGATGTGGAAACCGGCGCAATATTGAATTTGAGTAGTTTTATAAAATCGGACGAGCAATGGGATAACTTGGTGATGCGCTCAGATTATCCCGCGGCATCTGTGTTTAAAATGGTGACTGCGGCTGCAGGCTTAGATATGGGCAAAGTCTCACCGTCGACAGTATTGCCCTATAACGGCAAGTCGACCTCATTATATAAGCGCCAAGTTCTCCATCACAAAACAAATAAATGGACGCGCAACCCAACCTTAAAAGAATCGTTTGCAAAATCAATTAACACGGTGTTTGGCCGTCTAGGCATCTATCAAGTTGGCGGTGACAACTTAAGCAGTTACGCACATAAGTTTGGGTTTAACCAAGTTATGAATACCGATTTTAATTTGCCATCAAGTCGTGTCGGTCTAGATCTTGCAAACCAATGGGAAATTGCTGAGGCCGCGTCTGGTTATACCAAAGATATAACCTTGAGCCCAATTCACGCCGCTCAAATGGCTGCTATTGTTGCCAATGACGGGCGAATGGTAACGCCGTATATGGTTGAGTCAGTTAAAGATGGAAACGGTGATTACCTCTATAGAAGCAACCCCCAAAATAATGACGAACAAGTTATCAGCGAAAGCTCAGCAAAAGCTCTGCGAAGCTTGATGGCAGAGACCACGCGTATCGGCTCGGCGCGTAAATCGTTTCAGGGTTTGAATCGATATGAAGTGTATAAAGGGATGGAAATTGGCGGTAAGACGGGTTCGTTAACGGGTTTTTCTCCGCGAGGTCGCCATGATTGGTTTGTTGGCTATGCTGAGAAGAATGGCCGCAAAGTCGCATATGCCTCTTTGATTATTAACAAGGAAAAGTGGTACGTACGTAGTGCGTACGTCGCACGACAATTTATCTATCACTATTACACTGATTTGGCGGAGAGAGATTCGGCTGCATCAGAATAGAAATATTAGTCGTACACAGAGTTGAATAGGCTTATATATAATTTGCCTATTTTTCAATAGGCTATCATCAGGCCTTTTTACTCGAACTTTTACTGGCGAGCTTAATGATGATCTTCTTTTAGTTTCGACTAATTATATCCAGCACTTTGGGTGGTTCAGCACTATGTCATTGTTGAACTAATAACAATGACACTGCTAGGCTTAGTTAGTTCGATCTTGACTAATTTGAGCCCAGTTAAGTTCGTCTAGCCGCGTATTTTCTCAAGTAGAGACGTGGTCGATCGTTGGTATTTAAACGCCAGCGAGTGAACTTCGCCACCGTTTTCTGCCACTTCAATACCGCCTACAATATCGGCGACTTTCCAATCGCCACCTTTCACTAGATGATCAGGCATAATTGCTTTGATAAGGTTCAACGGTGTTTCTTCGTCAAAGCACACAACCGCATCGACACAGGCAAGGCTGGCAAGAACCGACATTCGGTCTTCTAGCGAATTGATAGGGCGATCGTCACCTTTGTTTTGACGCCGAACGGAGTTGTCGGAATTCACGCCTACAACTAAGGATGCTCCTAGGTTGCGCGCCTGTTCTAAATACGTTGCGTGGCCGCGATGTAAGATGTCAAAGCAGCCGTTGGTGAACACCACTGGCTTTGCGAGGCCTGCAAGCTTCTCAGAGAGTTTTGTGATGTTGGTGCTTGGATCTACAACTTTTGATTGTGTATCGAGTAAGCGGTTTGATGGCATTGTCTATTTCTTTTCTAGGTATTCAAATACTTTAACCACACGCTTCACGCCGCGTACAGTTTGGGTGAGCTCAGTTGCTCGATCGGCTTCATCTCGAGTGACAATGCCCATTAGGTAAACGCTGCCACGTGTAGTGACAACTTTGACCCTGTTAGCTTTTAAGCCAGTTTTAAGAACTAAGCGACTCTTTACTTTGCTGCTGATCCAAGCGTCATTGGTGCGAGCCCATAATTTGGTTTTGCCTGTGATAGTTGTTTCATCAACAACTTGTCGTACACCTTTGATGGCCCTAAGACGGCTAACTAATTCAGGCTTGATCTGCTCGTTATCAATTTCGCCCGTGAGCAGTAGTATGCCGTTCCAAGATTGAGTCTTTACATGGGCGGCTTTGCGAAACTCGGCGTTGGATACCAGAATATTACGTGAAGTAACTTCGATCGCGCCATCATCGATATATTCACCGACCGTTCGTCTATCATGAATGATATCCACGGTTGCTATTGCCACTGTTGCTACCAACGCTGTGACGCAGCCGCTGAGCACAATAGAAAATACCAGACTTAAGATGCCTAATTTAAGGTTCTTCTGCCTAGCTCGTTGAGGTGAAAACCAGTGTAGGGAAAGCTGACTCATGTTGACTCCAGATGCCGTGAGTTTATTGCTGTTCGCTAAAAAGCGTGTTTGAATATTTTATACACTACAAGCTAAACACGCATTATCGATTAGCTATGATCAATCTAAAATATAGCTATCGATGAGTTCACAAATGCAGTGAATAACAAGGCCATGTACTTCTTGTATACGCGCGGTAACATCACCTTTAACAACCAGATTGAGGTCCTCAGGTTTTAACGCTTGGTTCAATTTTCCGCCACTTTTACCATTCAACGCAATGACAGTAACCGATTTGTCATGTGCCACTTCAACTGCTTTGATAATGTTCGCCGAGTTGCCTGACGTAGTAATCACCATCAAGCAGTCTTCAGGTCTACCAAGTGCGCTTACTTGCTTAGAGAAGACCTCGCTATAGTCGTAATCATTGCCGATCGATGTGATGGTTGAACCATCGGCGGTGAGAGTGATACCTGGCAGTTCTCTTCGCTCACGTTTGTAGCGATTTAACAACTCAGAAGACAAGTGTTGAGCATCGGCGGCTGAACCGCCGTTGCCACAAATCATTAGCTTACCGCCAGCCTCGAAGCTCGCAAAGATCGTTTTAGCAATTGCTTCGATTTGAGGCTCTAAGAATTGATTGTCCAGAATGCTTGCAGCGCTGGCTTGAAAATGATCAGAAATAATAGACATTTAGGTTCTTCTCTTTATGAGTGGCTAGAAAGCTTAGGCGTTGCTAAAGGTTTGGGGGCGCCTAAAATGCGTTAGCAATCCACTCGTAGTCAGGTTTGTTGAGGTTTCCGTTGACGCAAAGTATATCAAATCGGCAGGCGCAGTCGTTGATTTTACGCTTTACTAGATAAAACTCAGCGGCTCGTCTCAATTTGACTTGCTTGAATTGATCGATGCTTTCTAAGGCCCCTCCAAAGTTTGATGACCCTCTGTAGCGCACCTCCACAAACACAATGTAGTCTCGATCGCGCATGATCAGGTCGATCTCGCCATAGCGACAATGAAAATTGCGCTCTTCTAATTCAAAGCCTTTGCCTTCGAGAGTTTTGAGTGCAAAGTCCTCAGCGCGATCCCCGCAAGCCATCTTCGCTGTCTTCTTGCTGCGGACTGTTTTCAGGGGCTTGTTGTGGCCGGTATTTTCTTTGCAGGCTTTGTCGGCGGCTGCCGCTGCTTTTATCCCAAGTTTGCGAATTATAGGTCGAATCATTGTAAGTTCCGTTTACATTTCGAGTATTGATTGTAGCGCCATTAGGCGCGGACAATGGATTGATGTCAAGGCCGAGCGTCTCTTGAGCTACCACTTCGCCATTTGCGAAGGTTGCCCAAACGGGTTGGTAGACCGTCTCCCCTGATGTGCTTATGCTAACTTGTCCAGTTTTGCCATTGATCGCGAGTTGTTTGTTTTGACGCAATTGCTCGAAGTTAGCCGCAACGCTATACGAATCAGCTCCCAAGGCGAACAGCATGTTTAATTTACCTGCGTACTTGGCAATTTGTGTTGATTGCATAACCCATGGCATGACAGGGAAGCGTGTATTGTTTAAATCGAAATTTTCGATTTTGTCTTGCCGCCCGTCAAAAATATCAGAGGTTGCGTATACTGGAACCTTTGAGCCACTAAAAAAGTTAACCTGTGGCCGTACCAAGCGCCCAGTCTTTGTATTGGCAATCATTAAAACGAAGTCGATATCGGCGCGTTGGTAAGCAGCGAATTTCGGTTTGAAACCTAAGGTTCGGCTTATCGCGCTATGGCGATACTCACTCTGGTTGACAGCGAACAGCTGTTTTAGTTCAGTGGTGTGATCATATTGTGCTGGCGAATAACTGACAGTTTTACTGATTTTGCCGCCAAGGCTGTGCCATTTTTTGGTAAATGCCGCAACTGTCCGTTGGCTTGATCGTGATTCAGTGACAAGTAGTCCGGCACTTAAGTGTCCATCTTTCCATGCTTTTTCGGCTATGCGCGCGCCTTCCATTTCCGGGCTCATAGTGAAACGAGAGGTGTTTGCATTTAATGGCGTATCCCCGCCGAGTAACAATGTCTTGGGTCTTGACTGATAAGACGAAGCGCTATTTCCGTCGTAAGCATCGTATGAATACCGACTGATTTGATTGGCGTAATCTTTGCCTAGGGGGCCGATAATAAAGTCTGCGCCTGATTGCACTGCAGACGCGTAATACTGACTCGCTAAGTTCGGGTTGTCGCCAATATCATAAAATTGTAACTGAGGCCGAAAAGGCGACTGATT
>CAKZRZ010000097.1 GCA_937918955.1 uncultured Arenicella sp. | reverse complement strand
CACAAGCCCAATGTGAAAATATCAAATGGCCAAAAAACGAGGAAAGTAGCTACTAATGTTGATTAAAGCTCTAAAAGTAACCATTGTATTGGTGCTGCTCTACGCCCTGCTCTTTGTCTCAGTATTCGCGGGCCAAATGTTAGTAGGCGCTTTTCGCGCGCCTGATGCGGGTCTCATTGATAACACACCATTGGGTAAGGCTAATCGACGCACCGAGACTGCCGCGATTGTTGAATCTGTACGCAAAATTGTCACCATTGAACGAACACCACAATATCAGCGCGATGCTCATTCCAAGGCGCACGGATGTGTGCGTGCAACCTTTGAAGTGTTTGAATCACAATCGACGTACAATCATGGCATTTTCAGCAAACCAGGAAAGTACCAGTCATGGATACGTTTTTCGAATGGCAGTGTTCCAGCCGTAGTCGATACCAAAAAAGACGCACGCGGAATGGCCATTAAGGTAATGAACGTTGAGGGCCAACAGCTTCTTCCTGCGCAGTACTCTGGCAAGACGCAAGATTTTGTGATGATTAACTCGCCGGCGTTCTTTATTCGCTCTACAGCTGACTACCGAGACCTTGAAACTGCGGTCGAACGGGGTTCACCTTATAGTTACTTCTTTGGCCCTAATTACATTAATCCGTTTAAGTGGCGACTACGACAACTATACATTGCCCTCGGCACTCGTAAAGCGCCTCCAGCGACCCCCTTGTCAGACAACTACTACAGCATGACCCCATTCAATCTAGGGCCGAACAAGGTTAAATATAGCGCGCAAACCTGTGAAAACTACCAAGCCCCTGGGGTAGACGATTCACGACCTAACTTTTTACGAGAAGCAATGAAAAAAGTCTTGAGTAATCAAGATGCCTGTTTCCAATTCGCAATTCAACTAAAGAAGCCAGGCGCTCGCATGCCTATCGAGGACCCAACCGTAGAGTGGTCAGAAGACCAGTCGCCGTTTGTACCAGTCGCTCGTATTCACATCCCTAAACAAGACTTTGATACGGCCGCGCAAAACAATATGTGCGAGGCAATGTCATTTAATGTTTGGCATGGGGTCAAAGATATGGAACCCATTGGTTACTTTAACCAACTGCGACGAGAAGTCTATTTACACACTGCGGCTTATCGCCAAGTGCGTAATGATATGAACAGTGGTGAGCCTGATTCTTGGTGTGACAGCCTACAGGAATATTGCGATGACGCTCAAAAAGCACAGAGCAAAAACCTCGGAGCGACTCCCCTGGGGGCGACCAATTAGTAAAAATCTAGCATCACGGCCAAATGAGCGACCCTTTTAACATCGTAATTAACATATAACTGTTGCTTGATTGCTCTAGCTTGATTGCTACTGATTACCAGTACCGTCTCTCACCAAGCTCGGCATACTACCCGCACTATTCGCTTCGACTGACAGCGGCCGGCTCGTTTGAATATTTGATTTTCCTTGAAAATTTTAGTTATTTTTCAATTACTTAAATCTCAACAATACGCATTATCGACCTGCTTTCAGCCCCACAATAGTGCGTTGGTTTAGGCTCCATCACAGCAAACAAACTGGTTCTAGTTTGCCTAATCACAGCATTCCTCATTGGAAATCCTTCCCCGCTTTCTACTAACAATGCCCTTATAGCCAACTAAAATGTTATTCAAAACGACAAAATCATATAAAATCAATGTAAATGCGAATAGTTAGCATTTACATTGATATCACTTAGTGATAGATTTACATCATCGATAGTTTTAGCCCTTAGCTAACTTTGTAGAAATTATGTTTGTTTGTTTATGTAAAGCGGTCACAGACCACCAAATTCGAGACGCAGTTGATACTGGTGTTTGCTCCTTTGAAGATATGCAATCGCATCTCTCAGTGAGCACCGTTTGCGGCGGATGTGCCTGTGAAGTTAAAAAAGTAATGCAGCAAAAACTCAAAGCCGAGCTAAGTTCACGCGTATCAGCAACCCCCACTGTATTAGACGCACGAGTATAGAACTATTTTCCTAGGCAATACTAGTCGCCATACCCCTACTCCCCCCCCCACCGGCGGCTATTATTCAAAGCGGCATTGCTTAACAGCAATGCCGCTTTTTTCTTAGATCTACACAATTAAAACTCAGTTACAGAACGCTACTGCCAATGGAAAGCGCCGAGTGCCTTTTGACTGGCATAACGTGTATTGCCGGCGGCTAAAGCCTTAAAGCTGCCGACAGTACAAGTATTGGTTTTGTCTCAACTATTTTTCTAACTATGGCTTTTTAAATAGCAGAGTAAAACGATCGCTGTTCCCAGTAACTGACTTTCGACCGACTTCATAGCGTAGTTCATCGTCAGGTTTACGATGCAAAGCAGAATAACCTTCGAATACAAAACCTGCATCCAACAATTCTTTAATGATAGTTACAGGATCAGCCCGGCGGCGATTTTCACTAGTGATGGGCTCCATATGACGACGAGTGTGATCAACAACCCCGTAAATACCACCTTTTTTCAAGGCTTTGAACACGGCGTCGTTAATATTTTTTCGACCAGCCGCATCAAAGTTATGCATATTTCTAAATGTAAGCGCAGCATCGAAGCCTTTTTCACTTAAAGTGAATTCGTTGATTGTTCGTAAGTATTCTTCGCCTTCATCAATTTCCACATCAGGTTCGAGCACGTTAATCTTGTCCATGCCTGGCATTGTTAACAAATTCGACTTAACTCGTGACGTTCCAATTGCAACATGCAGTTCGCCCTGCTCACGCAATGTGGGCGCTAGCAATTTGGTATACCAACCGCCACCAGGTATCAACTCCAATACTTTCATCTCAGGCGTAATGCCGAAAAATTCGAGTGTCTGAACTGGGCGTCGATTGCGATCTCGGTCAATCTCGGCTTCGGTTCGAATCTCAGACTTCATCGCTTCTTTAATTGCGAGAGCTAAGTCTGATTCCTGCGCGCTTGCGGTGATAGAAGTGAGCATCGCTGCCGCTAATAGTAGGGTTTTTCGCATCATTTTGGTTCCTCTGATAGTTTGCTGTTCGCCTCAGAATTCAGAGGCCAACGTTTTTAATTGCCAAGAAGTTTATCGCGGGGACGACTTCTGATTAGCATAAGACCAGATTAACATTTAAAATCGTGCATTAGATGAACAAAAAGTTCACGTAAACCGCATATGAGCGAGGATGATAATGGCTAAACAGAAATCTAATGGACTGCTTGTACTTATTCTGGCGGCCTTGTTATTTATGCTTCTTAATCGAGTTCCATATGGGCAGCTTATTCAATGGCCTTTCGTCATTGTAACTACCTTTGTTCATGAAATGGGTCATGGGGTCGCCGCGATTTTCAGTGGCGGGAAATTACTCAGTATAGAGCTTTATCAAAATGCGTCAGGCCTTGCTCGTACCCAAACTCTCCCTGGGTGGCGGCAAGCCTTGATAGCAGCAGGCGGATTGCTTGCACCCTCAATACTCGGAGGCCTATTTATAGTCGCGGGTAAATCACGCGCAGCGTCGTCAAGAGCACTCTTGATATTCAGTATATTTATATTAATAAGCTGCATACTTTGGCTTAGATCAGGTTTTGGCCTGATCATAATGGTGCCGATGGGCGCTGGGTTCCTACTTATAGCCCGTAAAGGCAGTACAACGTTACAGCACTTCGTCATCCAGTTTATTGGCGTACACATGCTTGTCGATACGTTCACTAGAACATTGCGCTATCTCTTCACTAGCTCAGTAAACGTCGGCGGCGCACAACGTCACTCTGACAGCGCTGTAATTGCTCAACACCTCATCGGCGGGCAGCTATTCTGGGCATGTGTTATCGCGCTCTTTTGCATTGTAATTTTTTACTTGAGCCTAAAGCACAGCTATTTAAAATGAGCGCAGCTTTTTAAATGAGCACAGCTTTTTAAATGAGCACAGCTTTGCGAAACCATAATGACTTGAATGTTAATCTGATGTCGCTCAGAATTAGCGCTATCGATGTCTAAGCAAACCCAAAATCAAAAGGATTAATCTATGAGAGGCGCAGGCGGTACTTCTGGAGGAACTGGTAAATTTTTTATCGGTTTAATCATGTTATGTGGTGGCGTATATCTGCTACTCAGCTCTATCAACGTCCACACTCATTACGGCTTTGGTGCAAGACTCTATAGCATCGGTAATTATGGTGTTACCAGCGGCATGATAATGATCCCGTTTATGTTTGGTGTCGGTATGTTGTTCTACAATGCTAAGAACCCTCTATCTTGGTTACTAACCGGAGGCTCTTTGGTCGCTTTGGTATTCGGCGTAATCTCGTCGATACAATTTACCTTTCAGTCGATGGACGCTTTCGACTTGATTGTAATCTTGGTGTTGGCTGTTGGTGGTTTAGGGCTATTGCTTGCATCGCTAAAATCATCGTAGCCAAACTCTTTGTCAGTGTCTTAATTGATTCTTAGTTTATGGGCTCTACCGGTGGTAGGGTCCACTCTTTATTGAGAAAGCGCTTTTGCGGACTATACAAACGCATGGTTAGCGCAAAGGCCTGAGTTGGCGTCGGAAGCCAATTAGTCACATCATCAGGCTGAGATGCTTGAATCAGAATATCTAGAGAGCCATCAGCGTTATAGCGTAAGTTGTCTCGGTCACCAATTGTGTATCGGTTTATCGAATTTTCAACAAAATATCCATGTTCGTCGTACAAGCTCAATGACCAAAAAGCATTAACCGGTGGCAGTTCATCGGCTTCAAAGTGCAGGCGATAAGACTTATTGCCATTTTTTAGCCCACCATTTAGAAGATCACCATTTTTATCTACCTTTGTATTTGGATAGGCCGCCTCGCTAACGGGCAAAGCTCCCAAGCCTATTTTTGCAACAGCTGCGCGAAAAGGGTAATTATTACCATAATCTCCAATGGTTGAGCGGTGAACTGACCAACCGTTCTCTAGCGTTCGAGGTTTGCTAATTGAATCGGCTAATTTCTTTTGGGTTATATCGATCGCCGCTGCAAAGATCAACTTGTCAATGACCCCGAGTTCTTGAAAATGCCCATCTAATTCTGATGCATTACTCAACAAGCCCAAGCGGCGCATATTTGTAAGCGCAGCTTGGTCAAATTCCAAAGCGCCCTGTTCGGCAAGCAATTTAGCGAACTGTTTAAAGAACTCACTTGCGCTAAGAGAATCGACTTTTTCCATTGGGCCTGTTTTAGCGCCAGCGTTGTTAAACTGTTTAGCGCGTTCGGTCAGCCTAGGGGTTTGGCTAGAAAGTGCTGCAGAGATTGCTGCGTCACCGCCACTTTGAACCCAGCGGCTCAGTAAAGTAAGAGAAAACTCAGTTTGTAATTGTGCCACCTCAGCAACGTCGCTCAAGCCATTAGTTTGGATGCGCCCAATTAACCAAACCAATGGTGTCGGTGACTCAATTCGACTAAGCCCTTGTGGCAGTCTGCCTTTCCAGTTTGGACCTACAATCGCATAAATGCCCGCCTGAGTACCAGTGGTACGCTGACCCACCATAGCAAAAACATTAGTCCACGCGTCCATAAACGGCATTACATAATATCGCCCCTTAGTATCGGGCACGCTCAAAATCACCGGCTCTCGATTTAGGTCAAGCCAAGCCACACTATAGAGAGTGTCGTTATTTGGCCGAACGACATCTCTAAAGGAGTGGTCAGGAAAAACCTGGATATGTCTAAAATGATTCGTAAGCGCTCGACCTTCGTGCTCAGCTTGATTCTCATAAGCAAGTTTAGACTCAGCCATCAACACCAATGGGTATGCGTATAAATAGGCATTCGCAACATTTCGAATGGTTGATAGAACGTGAACCGACGCACCCGCGAATAACAATACGGCAAGCAGTAATATGAACTTCCAGTTTCTGAACATGTGTGCGATCGGTAAGATAAGTTGAATTAGCAACTTATAACAATCGCTAGTGTCTCTTCAAGGCTTGCCTAGCGAGTTTCTGATTGTAATAGGAGCTTAATTCTAGACGCTGCAACTGCCGCTTGAGGGCTGTAAAACGCAACACCATATGTTCGAGCATAGCAATGGAGGGCTTTGCTTTGAGCTTTGACTCTGAGGCGTCTTCTCTGGCTAAGAAATTTCGCTGCAATACTGAACTAAGAGACTTCAGTTCAAGGTCTAGCTCTTTGTTAGGCTGCAAAGAATATAGGCGATAGAAGCTTTCAAGCTGAGCACGCATTGACGAAGCAACAAACTTAGCAACCGCTAGATCGCTCGAAGCTGGCGCCTGTGTTGCGAGTGTTTGAAGTATATTGAACCCGTCTTCGATCATTATCCAATCGCTTTCTAAAGACCTCGGTTCATCAACGTTAGCTTGAGCACAATGCGTAACATCGTTAGCGCCTAAATACGAGCGAATCGACTCGAACACTCGTTCATTAGCCGCTTGCCCATCGAACTCAACTTCAATTAAACGTACCAACAATTCCGAGAAAGCCTGAGAGTCGTTATCTTGCACCTTAAGAGCAAGCCGATTAGCGAGATCGGGGATGGGCTTAGGGTTAAAAACTTGATCACCTCCGGCGCTGCTCAAAAAGTGATGACTGATATCGGCAGTGCCCGGGCGGTCGGAGAGCTGTTCAATAAAAAAATCTTGATTGTCTCTTCCTGAACGATGACAAGAGTCACAACTCAGTCCCATCCGACCAGCTTGACCACCTAATAATCTAGGGCTCTTAAAGGCTAAGCGACCGAGTCGAACTTCAAGTGATACAGGAAGTTTCAAGCACTCCCGTGGCCTACTCACCAGTGAGTCAATTTGCGCATCACTGGTTTTAAACCACGAAAGTTCGGAAGGTTTTCTGCTCTCATGAGCAAACCCGATATCCACAAAACGGACAAGTAGAAACGCTGCCACCCAAAGAGACACAAACCTTGAAGCCGTAGGGGTGAAAAACGCTCGAGCACCAAGCTTTGGCAAAGCTCGCAAGGAGCGAGTCAGACATTGTATCTCGCTTAGCACTGTGTTCAGAAATTAAGAAGCTGCGTCTATCCAACGACGTAATTCTTCTGCTTCTTCACAACCAAAACTGCAAATCGATTCGAGTTTAGAAAGTTGTTTTTTGGCCATATCAATCTGACCTATTTCAACATAGTACTCACCTAGATATTCATTTGCGCCACGATGCTCTGAGTCAACACTTAAGGCTGCTTGATAGAACTCCAAAGCCAAGTCTTTATTGCCAAGCTTGCGATTAGCAAACCCTTGATAAGTTAAGATATCTGGATGAGGGCCAAACACGTCAGCCGACGCCTCAAGCGACCACAACGCCTGCTGATACTCGCCTTTATTGATTAGCGATACAGCATCAATATAGGCCCGATCGCCGGCTTCTCGAGAGGTATTTAACTCAATGCTAGACTGCTGGTCTTGCTCATTGAGCCTCAACAAAGCACGTTCTATACCAGCCTTGTCTTTGCATTCGCCACATTCAGCTTTTATTTTGAGTAGCGATTGATGATGTGGCTCGGCCTTTTCTATCTTATTGGTTTTCTTATAGATCGCACCAAGATAGCCGTGTGCACTAAATAAAGTATCGTCGTATCTGAGTGCTTTTTGAAAAGGCTTTTTGGCTTTCTTGAATTTTTCTTGTTGATACAGTGCTAGACCAAGAAAATACTGAGATTTAGCATGTTTTTTATTAACACTAATAACCTTGCGAAAAGCCTTCTCAGCTTTTCGGTTTTCACCACTTTGCAACGCCGCAATGCCCTCTTGATACTTCGCTACTGGATCAAAACTCGGCCCGGTTTGGCTTGGACGATTAAAACCACCACCGCCGCTTCCACCTCCGCCTGCAGCACTCGCGACAAAAGAATTACTCATAAATGAGCACCCGAGAAGCACTGCAACAAAGAGCGATCGAGAACAGCAAAACATTGAATTCGTGGTCTGTTTCATAGAACATTATCCTATAGAGGTCATAGTCTGATTACTTTTATATGTGTCTTAGGCTGCGTATCAGGTTCACTTTGGCCTAACTTTCTCTAGGCAACTCGCCAAATACACTATAATTCTTTAAAAGATACTCTGACGAAATAAGCTCTCGCGAGTCGACTCCAAGAATACATCAACCCTTAAAACCAAACGTTTTCGGCATGAATGATTCCTATCTCAGGTTTGTGAATAAACCCTTTGGCAGCAAATTAAGCTCTATGCTAGGCCTGCCACAGCCTCGTATTTTAGAACGCCATAAGCCAAATACACCAGTTGTAGGCGGCAAAGTTCTAATTGGTACTGCGTCATCACAGTCCATTTTAGACAAAATACTAAGACAGCTTGACAATATGCAAGCCGAAACGCGATATCATTCTTCATTCGCCGCACCGGCCGATCGTCAGCCTTGGTCTAACAATGAAAATGTCAAAGCAGTGGTTTTTGATGCCACGGGACTCAATGACAGTGCCGACTCAGAGGCGATATATCGTTTCTTTAAAACAACCGTAAAATCCATAGAGGGCAATGGCCGAGTAGTGATCCTAGGCAGGCCTGCATCAAGCTGCATCACGGCTGAGGCGAAAATTGCCCAACGAGCCCTTGAGGGTTTAAGTAGATCACTCGCTAAAGAACTTGACAAAGCCATAGCGGTGCAACTTGTACTGGTCGAATCAGGTGCCGAAAATCAGCTTGAATCGACTCTAAGGTTTTTGCTATCGGCTCGATCTAGCTATGTCTCAGGGCAAGTTGTTCGACTATCGGCTAATAGTGCGGGCTCAATGCTCTCGATTAATTGGCAAACGCCGCTTGCAGGCAAAAAAGTTCTAGTCACTGGCGCATCACAAGGTATTGGCGCGGCCATCGCCGAACTCCTGGTTCGTGAAGGCGCTGAACTCACCTGTTTGGACATCCCACAAACTAGCCTTGCTCTTAAGGCCATTTGCCATCGTTTAGGTGCTAAGCCAATTGAACTAAATTTGAATGAGCCTAATGCCGATCAACAACTTGTTGAATTCGCAAAGCTAAACCAAACATGGGATGTAGTGGTTCACAATGCAGGTATTACGCGTGATAAAACCATTGCGCGAATGTCGGCCGAGCAATGGAACTCTGTGGTCAATATAAACTTAAGCGCTCAGCAGAGAATCAATCGCGCCTTATTGTCGTCCAATTCAATTAATAATGGCGGGCGTATTATTTGCGTGTCATCTATCTCAGGCATTGCTGGCAATCGAGGCCAAACTAACTATGCCTACTCGAAAGCTGGAGTGATCGGCATGGTGCAAAGCATGGCGCCTATATTAGCCGAGCGAGACATCACCATTAACGCGGTTGCGCCGGGTTTTATCGAGACTAAAATGACCGCAGCGATTCCCTTCGCAGTCCGCGAGGCGGGTCGACGATTAAACTCGATGAGCCAAGGTGGTTTGCCTGTTGATGTGGCCGAGACTATTTCTTGGTTCGCAAACCCTGCATCTAGCGGCCTAAATGGAAACGTCGTACGGGTTTGTGGTCAGAGTCTATTGGGAGCCTAAGCTCTAAGCCTTAAGAAATCACCGATGCTGATCTAATTAAGAAGCCAACTTGCTATTCGCGGCTTTACTGGCAAAGTACTGTTCGCACATCAAGTCAATCGACTCTTGCTGATATTCTCGCAAACCACTTAACACTAACCGCTTAAAGCCAGTACCGATTTTTCGAGAGCCATCGTTAATATCGAAATGCAACAAACAATTGCCGCGCTTACCAAGTACTTCTAACTCAGTAGATGCCAATTCAACACTCAAGCTATCAAACTCCAAGGTGTCGAAGGTCAGCGACATGCTTTCATAAATAACCAGTGGCCGTGCAGGATTAATCATCACATTATGTTGCTTCATTAATGGCACCAAAATATGAGGAAAATTCTGACCTGAGAAGTTTACATAGCTGCGTATTAACTGCTCTATCATATCGCTACGATTTAATGCATCACCACTGTATTCAATGCCTAAGACTGGCTTAGAGCGATCACATATCACATCAAAGTTCGCCTCAGAACCTGACTGTTCAGGATAACTAAGAACCGTTTCAGCTTTTATTAACTCGCGAAAGCTGAAGGTCATATTTTGATGCAGGCCATATCTCTGTAAGGCGATAGAAAACAATAGGTCACCCGGCACGCAAAAACGCTTTGAATCGGTGTCGTGAATAGGGTTGAAGTCATCTGCGATGGTTTTGGCAAAATCGTTGCCTTGAACTGCCGTGATCACGATATTGCTGTCGTCTAACTCGGCATAAAACTGAGATAAGAAATTCATGGTTAGTGTGATGCTTCAATGCATCGTTTTGCATACTAAATGGACAAGCGTAGTCTACAACAACTAGCAATGTTTTGCCTTAGCTGTTCGATCATAAGCTGCTAAACTACGAGGCAAACCTCTTGCGCGAGCAAGAACAAAACCGAAACTCAATGCTCACTGCGTGCAAGCGATCCACTAGTGGCGATATATGCGAGAACAAAAGGAGTTAGACCATGTTCAATGGCCTACTAAAGCCGGCTTGGCAAAGTAAATCAGACGAAAAGCGTCGTTCGGCTGTGCTTAAACTGAGTAGAGAGAAAGCAGACAATCAAAAGGTCTTTGAGCAATTAGCCTTAAACGACCCGTCGCAAGATGTCAGACTGGTTTGCATCGAGAAAATCACAAGTGCCTCGACCCTATTCGCGGTTTATCTCAAACAAGAAGACTCAGCGACAAGGGAAGCCACCAAGCTCTCTCTATGCGAGCTAATTGGCGTCGAGAGCAAACACAGCATAGAACAATTACAAGAGTTTCTAGCCCATGTAAAAAACGCGCATACTGTTGATGAGCAACAACAGTTCTGTGAGCTACTAGCGCAAAACGCGCCCTTTAAGGAACTCCGAGAGAACCTAATCCATGAGCTTAGCGACCAGCAGAAGGCCGCCATTATCGCAGGCACTCGCTATGCTGATACGCGCGCTTTGATTGCTGAAACACTGCTTGACGTAGAGTACTTGGAGCAGGCTCGAAAAGAATTAAAAGGCAAAGACAAACGCGCCGAGAAAATTATTCGCGCATCGTTAGACCAAGTTAGGCGAGAGCAAAAGCTTTGTGAATCGACCGCACAGGAAGCTAAAGCGCTTTGCGAGCAATTGGAATTTATTGCTGAACATCCCCAATGGCGCAGCGAGTTCAAGCCTAAATTTGAGGCCTATATTAGTAAGTGGCAAAGACTCGAACGAACGCCACCGACGGAATATCTTGAACGCTTCGAATCTGCAAAGATGCTTGCCCAACAAAAAGTTGATATTCAGCTAGAGGACGAGCAACGTGAACGAGAGCAACAACAAGTCGCTAAAAACCTTAATCGTTATAGTACGGCCTTGGCATCGCTTGATCTAACTGAACTTAGTCAAGAACGATTAAGTATCAACACAGTTTTAGCCGAGGCATTAGCTACTTGGATAGAGACAAATGCCGCTGAGAGCGCTAAGGCTGACATAGCTGAACAGTTTACCACTTGCCAGCAGGCGCTATCCCGCCTTGCGTCATTGTTAGAAACAATCGAACATGAGGATAATCGCGCCGCGAGTGTTCAACTTGAGCAGCTCAATTGGCCAAGATCGCTACCCGAACTAAGTGCCCTGCCTTCTATTGATAAATACATAGAAGAGCAAAAACGCGATCTTGCTACAGCGAAAAAAGATTACAAGAAAAACCTAGATGCCCTGCATAAACGTATAAACCGTTTGCTTGGAACGTCAAATAAAGGCGACCTAAAGAAAGCTCGCCATGAATTATCGGCCACCACCAAAGCGGCAAGTCAGTACACTGGCCGCGACGGCAAGTTGTTATCAGAGCGAATTGCCGCTGCAACGGAGCTGGTTGCCAAAATGAACGACTGGCAAAGTTTTGCTATAGAGCCTAAGTTAATTGAGTTGTGTGAAGCGATGGAAAAGCTCATCTCCGATGATGCGAAACCAGACAAAAAAGCCAAATTGATATCTAAACTGCAAAATCAGTGGAAAGAGCTCGGCCACGCAGATGTATCAGATACTCATTGGGATCGCTTTAAACTAGCGGCGGATCAAGCTTATGAGCCCTGCGCGGCATTCTTCGAACAAAGAAAAGCAACCCAGAAAGCGAACCTTGCACTGCGAGAACCCTTAATTGCAAAAGTCGAAACTCTGTATCGAGAAACCGATTGGAGCGACACACCAGATTGGAAACAAATAGATCGAGAACTTAGAGATATAAGTAATGACTGGCGCGAGATTAAGAATGTCGACCCAAACGCAGGTAAAAATCAATGGCAAAAATTTAGTGCTGCCAAGCAATTGGTCCTCGATAAATTTGATGTGGTCTATGATGCCAATATAAAACTTAAAGAAACACTTATTCGACAAGTCGAAACGCTTCAAAAGAGCGACATTGACGAGTCCGCAGTCGAAAAATTAAAACTGTTTCAGGCACGTTGGAAACAGGTGGGCATCACTCGCAGAAAGCAAGATCAAGCGGCTTGGAAACGTTTTAAAACTACCTGTGACGCGGTATTCGATAAGGTCAAAAGCGTGCGATCCGAAGTGCGTGAACAGCAAGACTTAGAAATCGCATCATATCGAGAAATAAGCAATAAAATTAATGATTTAGCAAAAAATGCTAAACAACTTACTGACGCAGATCAAGAATTTGAACAGCTTTGTACTGACTTCTCAGAGCTGCCTCAATTACCTAAAGAACTGCCCGAAAAACTCGTAGACAGGATTCATGCAGATTTCCAACGCTCGCGCGAAAACTACAGCCGAGCACGAGACAGAATCATAAAACAAAATAGAGATAATGTTTTAGCCCAGCTACGCTCCAAAGCGGAGCTATGCAATGATCTGGAAAGAGCCCTTTACGAGGGCGACAAAGCCAAGGCGTCTGAGATAGAGCCGAAGATGCAAGCCGTTGTCATTGAGGATGCTCAGCTAGAAAAGCGTTTCGAAATAAGGCTTAGCGCGGTGAACAATTCTAATCGAGAATCCGTCAGCAATGAACGTCGGCGCAGATGTATCGAACTCGAAATATTGCTCAACCAAGAAAGCCCCAAGCAAGACAAAAGCCTGAGAATGGAAATGCAATTGCGACGAATGAGCGACCAAGGGCTTGGTGGCGCGCAATTAAACTTAGAGCGCCAAATCGAGCAAATCCAGATAGATTGGCTGTGTAACGCGGGCGCCGAGCCAATAGTACAAGCTGACTTGGAGCCACGTTTCTGGGCCTTAATCGAGGGCGCGAAGAAGGCCGACGCTTAAACAGGCGTAAACACTGTTGATATTCTCGAGACTTTAAGAAATTTTTTTCAAGTCAATTTCGGCTTGCTTTAAATTATTCAAATCACTCGGCTCAAGCATTTCGCATTCGTCGTTGAGCATATCAGTGAGCGTCATTGGATAGGCTCGACAGTCTTCAGGGCGATCGGCGTAAACTTCACAAAGATATCGCGATGGAGATAAAGGATCGACTTTAAGCCAGGGGCATCGATCCAAAAGCGCTTTGCTTTGGGGGTCGAACCATATTTTTCCGTCGTTTACATAGGCATCTATATCTGGGCGAAAACTGCTCCAAATTTCTAGGTCCTCAGGCGATGCCGCTAGCTGTCCGCTGCCGTACTTGATACAACATTTGCCGCAGGCGTTGCAGTCTCTCATTAGCCGTGAGAGCGCCGACAGAGATAAATGACCACTCCGGCGACCAGCATTTGCACAGCACCGTAGAGCAAAACTGTGAACAACACCATGTCACCGATGGTGTTAGACGCTCCGACAACAACTGGGAACATTGAGGCTTTTATCAACACTCCCAAGTTCACATTTCGCACAACAACTTCCATCTGAATAGCCGTTACATCAGGCTTCACTAAACCAAACAATTTTGGTATTAGCAAACCGGCTACAGTCAGAGCGACTACGAACACAATGACTAATAGTACGTTGTCTCCTCCAAACGCCTCGATATTTAAACGGCCAGCGCTTGAGGAGCCGATGATGATTAAGGCGATACCAATAAGAGACAGCCGAATACACCATTTCGAAAATAGCTCGGCAATGCTAGGAGCTGATCTGAGTACCAACATACCGATAACAAGCGGCAAAAGCAGCGTGAGGGCAATATCGTTAACGATTTGAGCCGTTGGCATGGCAAAGTCTGCCGGTAAATACTCTGTGATCAACAGCTTTAATATAAATGGCGTTGTTGCCAAGCAAGCGAGTGTTGTAATCGCGGTAATCGAGATAGATAGAGGGCTATTGCCTTTCGCCATGTAAGTAAAAATATTTGACGTTGTTCCTCCAGGAATCGCAGCAATCAAGGCCATGCCTACCGCGACACCTCCAACTATTCCGGCAACGTTGATAAACAAGAACGCAACTAAAGGAACAAACACCAGCTGCATAATAGTGCCAATAGTCACAGACTTAGGCGCTTTTAGAACCTGAGCAAAATCAGAGACTGTTAAGGTTGCCCCCATTCCAAGCATGGCGAACACCAGCTGAAATGCTGCAAACCAATATTCATATTCAACGTAAATCTCGCCCATAACCCTGACTTAATGCTCATGTGTTTTCATTGTAGAACTAAAATTCTAAACGATTTAGCTGAGCTTCGCTTAGCCGTTTTTAAGCCCGAGGCAATTTAAAAAAAGATATACACAAAATGGAGTGCAAAGGGTTTACTGAAAGAGGTCGCAGCGACCTGCTCCGTTTCAATGTTAGATTAAAACGTTTATATAGTAGACGAGAAGGCAGAGAGGGTAAAAAACGCAGTCAAGGAGCCAGCCATCCAAAGCTTGTAGCCCAACGAGGGTTTGTCG
>CAKZRZ010000096.1 GCA_937918955.1 uncultured Arenicella sp. | reverse complement strand
GCTGATTGAACACTACAAAAACAGTAAGGATCGTGTTTTTGTCGATGGCAGTAAGAGTATCGGAGCTATTTCTAGCCGAAACACTTTACTAGTACGTTCTTTAGAGAAATTTAACGCCAGCCCGGTCAGTGCTTATCAGGCAACCTTTCTCACGCCTGTAGACGACATACGCAAAGAAGCGTGGACCCATTACGATCATTCTATTCGCCTAAAGCCAATTAGTATCGTCTGGGCACTCGGCCTTGGCGCGCTAGTCGCTTTATTATGCGAAGTTTTGGTCAGGCTTACGTTATTTGTGCTCGGCTTATTTAGCAAACTAATATTCAAACGCAGTGCCCCTTCTCGCGAGCGATCAGTCCGTAAAAAAGCCCCTCCAACGCTCTAGGTGGACCTAGAGACGGTATTTTAAGTATCGCCTCGGTACTATAAAGCTTGATAATCAGCACTCAGATCAAGCGTGTACTCGTTTTAAATAGAGCGAGGTACTAACGTAATTTTTATTGCTTGGGAATATGCTTTAAATTCTAAGCTAGCGAAAACACAATAACGAGCACAAGCCATGACGAATAATATTGACCCAAGCGCAGAACAGTTTTCTCAATTTAAATCGTTGCCCCGTGATACTGAAATCATGATGCTAAACCTGATTGAGTTAAAGCAAACGGCTAACTATGAAGATCAAAGCCTTATTGTTTCTGGGGCAGAGGCTTACAAGCGTTACGGCGAAGAAAGCGGGCCGATATTTAATCGAGTTGGCGGCGAAATACTCTGGAGAGGAAAGCCAGAGTGCGTGCTAATCGGCCCTAAAAGTGAGCATTGGGATATCGCCTTTATTGCTAAATACCCAAATGCGGGCGCGTTCTTAGAAATGGTGATCGACCCAGCTTATCAAGCGATTGTTTTTCATCGACAAGCTGCGGTTAAAGACAGCCGATTAATCCGAATGGGAGTCAGCGCCACAGGCGATGCTTTTTCAGCTTAAACCTTATGCGACTCGATATAAGCAGTTGGATTAGCTACTTCGATTAGCCATTTGGAAACACTTGATCGAGACGAAGCCTGAGGACACCTTGCGTGTTTTTTCTAGATACGCACTCAATCAGCTTTTTCGCAACATCCGCGCCCCGAATAGGCCGGAACTTTGCCAGCCCAGGAAGCTTACAAACACTGGGCATTACGCGGCTTGCTAGGCCCTCGGCTAAACGAGCATCAGGTCGCTCCCCTAACAATAACGAAGGCTGGATAATTGTCGTTGTATCAAAGTCTAGAAGCTCTACCGCTTGCTCTAGTTCGCCTTTCATCTTGAGGTACGCGCTAAGGCTAGAGGCATTGGCGCCACTTGAAGAAACTAGCAAGTAATGAGCAACACCTTGCTGCTTAGCCAGCTTCGCGGCTTCTAGCTGAAAGCCAAAATCGACTAAACGCTGCGCCGCCAAAGATCCGGCCTGCTTGGCAGTCGTCCCCAAGCAAGAAAAAAACACATCGCCGACAAATAAAGCTGAATAATCGCTTAGGCAAGAGAAATCAACAACATGGTTTTCTACCAACGCCGACTGATAGTCGACCGGGCGGCGAGTAATACTGACGACTTTATTAAAAGCACTCGATTCGCTTAATTGTTTAACTAAATGCGAGCCGACTAGACCAGTAGAGCCGATCACGATTGCTGTATTGCTAGACATGCCGCATGCACCTAATAGATTGTTTTCTTCATGTGTTCTGGATAATTAGCATCATAGCTGTTTGCATCAAAATCCTGCTCATTCATCTCAGCAAAACGCTTTACCATAGAACCGGTACTTGGTAAGTCTTTGCGTTCGACATGGCTTTCTGCAGACCAAAGCTTTGAACGCACCAAGGCCTTTTGACATTGGAAGTAAGCTTTCTCAACAGTAATCGAAATCACACTCGATGCGGGCTTACCGTTAACCGCAAAAGACTTGCACAAATCTTCGTCAACGACTATCTCGGCCTTACCGCTAACGCGTATCGTTTCACCGACGTTTGGAATTAAAAACAATAAGGCTACACTTGGATTGCTGACGATGTTACGCAGAGAATCCAGGCGATTATTGCCACGTCGATCAGGAATCTGAATGCATTTGGGGTTCACCACACGCACAAACCCCGCTGGGTCACCGCGAGGTGAGCAATCTAGCCCGTTCTCACCATGAGTGGCTAAGATCAAAAATGGTGAGCGTTGAATAAACTGCTCATAGTGATCATTTATATGATCGATCTCTTTCCATTTCGCACCATCAGAAACGCTTCGATTCTGCGAAGTAAGGTAATGACCTTCAAGCTGATCAATGGAAGTCAGTTTTTTCATAGTGTCTCGCCTTTATATGATTTTGTAGAGCTGCTAGCCAAATTTAGAAGTTCACCTAGACTGGCCAAAATCTGCATTAAATCAGATGGAGTTGATAGACGATGATCACCGCCTACAATCGTAGATAAGCTGGCATTGATTGAATCTAGCTTTGACAAAACTTGCTCTGAACGCGATAACTCAACAACCTCATCTTGATCGCCATGAATAAGTCGCACAGGGCATGAAATCGCAATTCGCGAATCGAGTAAGAAGTGCTGCGAGCCATCATCGATTAGCTGTTTATAAATTTTATAGTCTTGCTCATCATCGTATGAGTTCTCCACACGATAATAGCCTCGACCTCGCTGATCGTATTCTAACTCTGAATTAGCAATTCTGGCAGGGTAAGTCTTTGTCATATCAGCGGCACAGGCGATCAATAATAAGCCGCTGACTTGATCAGCACGTTGCATACTGGCCAGTAACGAGATCCAACCGCCCATCGAACTGCCTACCAATACTACCGAGCCGTATCGCGCCGCTGCGATATCCACAATAGCCAGCGTGTCGGCCAGCCAAGTTGATATATTTCCATCGGCGAAGTCGCCACCCGATTGTCCGTGACCTTGATAATCAAAAGCAATAAATGCCTGACCATGTTGTTGGCAGTATTGATTTAAAGCGCGAGCTTTATTGCCTTGCATGGTGGAATTGAAACCGGGGCAAAATATCACGCATGGCGAAGCTCCTTCGACCAGCTCATAGGCAAGAGAACGGTTTTGAGTTTTAAACACTCTGCGCTAAACCTCCAATTTAAGATCGAATTTTAAGGCGATTATTCTGATCACGGTTAATTCGAATTTGCGCGTCTTTTTGCTCAGCGCAATCCGCCACCTGCTGTTTTGATTGACGGTCATAAAGCACAACATTAACACTGGCCGCAAGATTCATACAGCCCACTGTTGGAACATAAACTATGTGATCAGCGCAATCGATTATGGCTTGACTGAGCGAACCATCTTCAGGTCCGAAGACATAAAGCGCCTTTATGGGGTGTTTAAACTCCGCTAAAGGCGTTGCGCCCTCAACCAGCTCGAAACAAACCAGTTTAGTGTCACCGCACAGTTCATCTGAAAAATTATCAACGTGCTTTAGAGGCGTAGTTTCAAGTCTGTTTTTAGTATCGGTTTGATACTTAGCTGCTTTATCAAAACGTTGACCGGTGTACAACACTTGCCCGGCTTGATAACACCCCGCCGCACGTAACACAGCTCCCACATTACTTGGACTCTTGGGATTAACTAATCCAATACTTGAATGATGCTTCAATCGTCGTCACTGAGTTCTTGGCCTGCGTCGGCTTGCCATTGCATATCAAGCGCCTCTTCCAAGCGCGCTATTCTGGCTTCTAACTCGGCAATTTTGGCGACCTGAGATTTGCTAGAGCTTGAACTAACGACTTTAACAGGCTTAGCCTCGATCGCCGATAAATCAGGTTCTCCAGCTAACAAATGAGTATAGCGCTCTTCACGCTGGCCGACGGCCACGGGCAATTCAATGACTAACGCGGGGCTTCGAAGCATCAATTGCTGAACCGTTTCACGTACCGCTTCTACACTTTCAAAGCCAATCATTTTCTCAGTGCGCGCTTTGATATCGTTTAGAGTCAATGGCTCTCTGAGCATCAATATGGCAAGTACCGCTTGCTCTTCACGAGTGACCTTTAACATGCCTGGAGCTCGATGGGAGAACTTAACAATCCGATCTCCATAATCAATGCTTAAATAGCCCATCTCTTTTAACGTTTGCGCATTACTGACAACACGGCCTTCATCGAGCGACATCACGGGCGAACGATTCGACTTCTGATTGCATGCTAGGGTCAGCGAATTAGGTGTCAGCGGGTAATTTTTAGGCGTGGCTAAATGCTTTTCCATTAAAGAAGCAAGAACACGAACTTGTTCAGCGGAAAGAATAGTTTGATTTTGATCGGTCATCGTTAAAGTATTTGAACCTTGGACTGTTTATACCGTTGTTTATAAATGCACTAGTCTGCGCGTCGATTTGCCTTGCCGGAAATCACATCAAGCAAGCCCATGGCAAACGCCGACGCGACAAACGTAATATGAATTAAGACGTACCACATCAATTTATCGTTATCGACATTTTCAGCTTCCATGAATTTCTTCAATAAATGAATCGACGATATTGCGACAATACTTGCGGCAATCTTGGCTTTCAGCGAAGAAGAATCCATTTTCCCCATCCATGAGAGCTTTTCTTGTTCATCGCCTATATCCAGTCGCGAGACAAAATTCTCATAGCCGCTCATCATCACCATGAGTAAAAGGCCACCAACCATTGCAATGTCTACCAAGCTCAAAACGATGAGAATCATCTGCGCTTCTGACATGCTAATAATGTCGGTAAGCAAATGCACTAATTCGACAAAGAACTTTATCCCCATGGCCAAAATTGCAACACTCAAGCCTAAGTAAATTGGCGCCAATAGCCAGCGAGACCGATACATTAGACCTTCAATTAATTTTTCCATCACAGTAACTTCTTACAAAACAATTTCGAGGTGTAGTTTAGTCAAACTCATAGCGTATTAACAGCGGCTCACCGATAAGTTTGACTCTAATCCGATTGATCGATAGCTTTGAAAGATAGATTTGTTCCAACGACACTAAGAAAGCGCAATAGATAGGCAAAATCGACAAAGGATAAAGTAAATGGGTAATTCAAAGTTGATAAAAGCTGGATGGGCATTAGTTAGCTTGCTCATTCTCGTGCTGATAGCCTTTGCTTTCAAGCGCTCGATGGACACTTTTAGCGGGCAAGTTCACCAAGCTGTTTTCGAGCTCAGGTACATAGAACATCCCTGGATAAGCGCATTACACATGTTCAGCGGAATCGCATTTATATGCTTAGCCCCATTACAGTTCATGTCTAGCGTGAGACTCAGACGTCTGAGTTTGCACCGGCACTTAGGAAGAGTGTTAGTAATCATGGCCCTTATATCAGGGATCTACGGCATTGCGGCGGCGTTCGCCTTCCCCGCGTTTGGAGGCTTGTCCAGCGAGACCGCAGCTTTGTTCTTTGGCCCCTTATTCATTTTCGCCATTGTCCGCGCATTCTTATACGCCCGCAATAAAGAGATAAAAGCACATCAGCGATGGATGATACGAGCCTTTGCTCTGGGCTTAGCCGTCGGAACGCAGCGCGTTTTGCTTATTTTATTAATGGTTTTCACACCATCCAATTTCGAGCAAAGCTTTGGCCCAGCTCTATGGCTAGGCTTTTCGATCAATTTTTTAATTGCCGAGGCATGGATTAGCAAGCGAAGATTACACTAGCAAACGAAAGTAAGCCTGAATCAAACGCTGTACAAAAAATGTTCTGAAAATGAGGCGGGCCTTAAGAGCGCTGAATTGTTATTTGATTTATATGCAAAGTTCGCTTTAAAGAAAGGCTTTGCAGAAAATCATAGGGGTGAGCAATTAACTTACCTTTTACTCGCGCGAAGCAAAGCGGCGTTTGTTCGACTTACAATTTCACGCTCTAACAAGGTTAATCTCTTATCACTGAGCATGGATGTATTGAGTAAGCGATTTACCACCGTCTTACCAGCGCTCGCTAAATATTGTGGAAAATTGGCTTGCACCGTCTCAAACGACAGATTGATGCTAAACCCATGATTTGCCGTACAACACCAAAACCCAGCAGGCACATACAGAGAATCGCCATGGCCGAGCTCAGCGACGTAGCCAAAAATTTTCTTCAACGCAGGGTATTTGTCAAAGTCAGGTTGCCTGAAATCAATATCGCGCACTGTATTATGACTGTGGCCGACTCGATACATAAAGCCTGACTGCACAGCTGGCACCAGCAACACCGAAATCGGTGCACCAAAGTTACACATCACGGTATGTACAAGACTGGATGTCTGGCGCATCGGCTCGACTGCGTTCTCAGCGCCAATGCCTATAGTACAAAGATTGGAGTCAAACTGAAATCCAAGCCGAGGGTATGAAAAATCTCGACTGAGATAGGCTGCCCTTTCAAGGCTGTATCTCGATACCCGCAAATCATTTGTCTTCGAATCATTGCCTTGCGTATCAACACTCTGAGAAACATTGTCTCGCGCCGCAATATCATCTAAGTAATCAGCAAGCCTTGTCGATGTAACGGGTTTAAACGGTAGGCCAGAGTTAATATCTGGGACGTTACTATAGAGTGGTACCTTTAGGTCTCCGAGCTGTTCGCGAAAGTAATCAAGATTCCATTTTCCATAGGCAGGCCAACGCAACGACAAATCACCAAACACAACTGGCGTGCTGGTTTTTCGATATCGCGCGTGTAAGTCTGCAACCGGTAAAGAATTTTTACGGTCGACCTCAATACTATTTATGCTTTCAAACATCTAGCAAGCCTTGTGCCCTAATTCCCCAATACCTCTTGAATGCCCTAAATTATACACCAGTGATCGAATGAGCCCCATACCTTCAAAGCAAGTCTAAACTACAATTAATGCCATCATCATCGGTCGATAGAACGAAGTTTTATTACACTCAAAAGCCAAGCCATAAGCAGGAGTACTCCGCCGATTGGCGTCAGCGCGCCAAGCCATGAAACATCAGTCAGTGCCAATAAATAAAGTGAACCACTGAACACCATAGTGCCGGTCGTAAATGAAACAATTAGCCACTTAAGACTTAACTGGTGAGGCTGGCGAGAAAAAATGCCGGCTAAGGCAAGCATCGCCAAACCATGATAAAACTGATAACGATTGGCTAAATCGAATACGTCTTCACGCTGATTAGCACTTAGCAAATCACTCAAGGCGTGCGCTCCAAATGCACCGATTAAAACACCAAACAAACAAATAGCGGCGCCCAAGCAAGCGAGCAGCTTTACGTCACGAGTCATACGAAGAGTTGCTCACAGCTTTTGGCTACACATAGTGCGCTCTTTTGGTCTCGAGAAAGAGCAAACGCGGTATCAATATGCTCTACTGCCCAGCGCAATAAGCGCGACTCCTGTTGTTGCGTCACTTTGAACTTGAGCACAACCGGCAAGGTGGTTTGATCGTAGTACAATAGATATAAATTGAAACGATGCTCAGTAGTGGCGCTTGCTGCCGATTCAAGTTCTATTGAATCAAGAGCGATAAAGAAAATTCTCGAAGTCATACTCAAAATTCGCTCATCATCATTGTCATCGCGCGCCTTTGTTGCAACAACCATTGAGGGCCGCATAAACGGTGCCTCTTGCTTTACCTCGAGCCTAATTCTCACCACACGTTGTTCTACGCTATAGCCGTTATCAACCAAGAACTTGGCTTCGCCGGCCTGCTCAGGGTCATTAACGAAGTCGGGCTCGCTTAATAAGAACTCGCTGGCGGTAACGCGAAACCTAGGTTGCATTTTAGACTTCTCTAAAAGATATAATCGCTCAGACTGTTGGTAATTTAACTCAGACTGGCGCTGTTGCTTTTCAGCCAAGCGATTTCGTTTTCTAGCATGCTTATTGTTTTTCTTTGCGAGTAGTAAAGCTTGCTCAATGTAAACGTTGCTAGATTGATTCATAGTGAAGTTGTTATCGATGAAAGTAAAAAGTCAAAGCAAAGCTTAGATATAACATACTCAGCGTATGGAGCGCTCATAATCATCAGCCTTGCGTGAAATTCATGTGGCTTACAAAGCCATGCGCAACGTTGTATGCTAAGCCTATGCCAAGCTCTTTTTCAAAATCTATACATGCCTTTATTGGCTCAAGCCTTCTTGGTTTGATCGCTCAATCGCATGCGTTTGCTGATGTATTGACCGTCGACGCGTCGCTATTGAGTAGTCATATTTCTCGAGGTGTGAAGCTTAGCAACAATGGCCCGCTCGCATCAGCGAGCCTAGAATGGAATGCTGACAACGGGATATTCGCAGGCCTTAACTGTTTTGCCGCAGGCGAACAGAACATCGAGAGTTTCGAACGTGCGTGCTTTTCCTTCGCTGGCTTATTCAAGCCATTAGATAATACGCAAGCATGGTCAATTGAAGCTCGAAGATACGATTACAAAAGCTCAGACAATGCCGATTGGGACAATAACGAAGTGTCGCTAAGCTGGCACCACCGCAATGGGTTTCTAGCCTCTCTGAGCGTATCGGATAACTGGCTGGCGCGCGACACTGCGTCGCTCGAGCTCGACATCTCTTATCGGCGAACCATTAGCGAACGTTTTAGTGCAGTAGTTGGGGCGGCCTACATTGAACCAATTGAAAGTGGTCAACTTGAAAAGCTCGCTTCGGCGAGTTTAGGTTTAGAGTATCAACGCGGATTGTGGTCGAGTTCGATCAAGGTATTTGCCGTTAATGCGGATATCGACGGCCGCTTATTTTCGGTTGAAGATCAACAAAATGTATTGTGGACCATTGGCTATCAGATTTATTGAGCGATTTAAGAAGCATAGTGTTCTTGCTCAGCATCAACTAACACTATTTAGCTAAGTTGATTTCAGAGTGATACCTTAATCAAATCATCAACACTTGAAACATCATTACGACTCAGCTGGGCTTCGAGCAGATCACTTATATCACCCCTATCGCCTTCAGCAGAATCAACTTGCTTCTGAACAATCAGCGCTAACACACCACTTGTATAAGCCGTTGCAACTGAGTGGCCCGTCATTAAGGAATAACCTTTGGTCGGCGATACTACGATGCGTTTTCCGGGTGCAGTGAACTCACCATTGAAATTTTGGTTCATGTGCTCAGCGCGAACAATAAGCACGCCATCACGCCGAGAAGGAAAACGACTTTCACTGGGTCTCTTTGGATCGAATGCTGCTACAACAAACACACCTTGCGCTACCAAACGATCGATCAAACGATCTAGCAATAAGTCTTTAGGCCCCGATAGACTTAAATTCAAGATCGAGGCATCAGATTGGGCAACGCCATCAAGCGCGCGCGCGAGGGATAAAGTATTGCATTGTGTGTCGCCACTCTCGAGTTCCCAACAACCTCGATAAGCATAAACTTCAGCCTTAGGAGCAACACCTTTTAAACCGAGGTCATTGCGTGGCGAGGCTACCAATATACCGGCCATTGCAGTGCCATGACGTTCGCCTCG
>CAKZRZ010000095.1 GCA_937918955.1 uncultured Arenicella sp. | reverse complement strand
CTTTCGAAGCTACTTAACGAGTTTGCGCTTGCCGCTACGCTATTGAGAGACAGTATTAAGATCGATGGCAGCTTGACTATTCAACTGCGCAGCGACGGGCCGATCAAATTAATCATGGCTGACTGCATGTCTGACCGTCGTGTGCGTGCAATCTCTGAATACGATAATGAAGAGCTCGCCGCCAATGACCCGCTTGATTTAGATAAGCTGGGTAACGGTGCGATGTTGGCGATCACAATTACACCCGATGAAGGCGAACGTTATCAAAGCATTGTGCCCATTGAGAACGCTAAACTTGGCGCTTGTTTGGAGGACTATTTTCAACGCTCTGAGCAATTGCCGAGTCTCTTTCATTTACTTAGTGATCAAGAGCGGGCAGTTGGTATTTCTATCCACGCATTGCCCGCTGAAAAAGTAAAAAATAAAACCGAAGCCGAGGCTCATTTCGAACGCCTTGGGGTATTGCTCAACACTTTGCGGGCTGAGGAAGCACTAGCGCTTAACCCAGAACAGGTATTGATTCGTCTGTTTCATGACGAATCATGCCGTTTGTTCGACGCTCACCCAGTTGAGTTCGGCTGCGTCTGCTCCTCGCAAAAATCGCTCGACGCGATATCAAGTCTTGGGCAAGATGAAGTACAAGAGTTAATCGCCGAACAACAAGATGAAGGTAATCAGAGTCTAATAGTTGATTGCCATTTTTGCTTTCAACGATATGAATTTAGTTTTGACCAAGTAAACGGATTATTCGCATGAGCCTGTCACTCAAAGACCAGTTATTAAAAGCCGGCTTGGCTAAAAAGCCTGCTGCTAAACAAACTAAAAAAAAGAAGCAGCCGCAAGTTGCTAAGAAAAATCGCAACAAGCCTAGTGAGACTCAGCTTCGCACTCAGCGAGCTATGCTCGACAAGGCTAAGAAAGACAAAAAGCTCAATGAACAACGCCAAGCCGAAGCAGCAGCTAAAGCCAAGTTCGCTCAAATTAAGCAATTGGTGGACGGCAGCAAACTTGATCGTAAGGAAGGAGAAACTCCGTATAGCTTTACCTTAAAGAAAAAGGTTAAGAAAATTTACGTGACCGAAGAACAACAAAAACAATTATCTCGCGACCAAATCGTGATTATCTCAATGGGCAATGAGGCATTCGAACTAGTGCCGAAAACCGTGGCCGCCAAAATCGCCGAACGTGACGCCAAATACGTGGTTAAAAACACCAACGTTGATACAAGTGCGCCAAGCGAAGATGACCCATACGCCGACTATCAAATTCCCGATGACCTTACCTGGTAAACCTTAAATGGAAACTGCACTGAAGGATCTGCAACTTTGGCTAAATCAAGCCGTCTCGCTTTATTGGCTAGTTGCCGCGATTGTTATCGGCCTTATGATCGCGATAATTCTGAATGTGCGGGCTAAAAAGCGCATTGCCGAGCTCGATGCGCAACGCCAGGAACTACAAATAAGCCAAGCAAGTTACCAACAGCAATTGGAAATTATTGGGCAAAACAATTTAAACTTAAGCGAGAAAGTAGAACAAAATACACAACAGCTCTCATTACTCTCTGCAGAAAAAGCCGAACTCAAAAGCAGCCGAGATGAAAAAGCTCAACAACTTGTCGCTAATGAAAATGAACGTATTGGCCTGCGTGAGATGGTTGATAACAGCAATCGCAAAATAGCTCGCCTAGAAGCTGACGTGCGCGAACAAAATGCCTTACTCAGCTCTGAGAAAGACAAGCTAAACGAACTCAAAACACAATTTGAAGAGCAAAAAGCGCAGCTAAAAACCGAGTTCAAGGTTGTCTCTGAAGAGATAATAAAAGAACGCCAAGCAATGCTCGCCATACAAAACCAAGAAGGTGTTGGCGCACTGCTAAAGCCACTACAAGATCAAATTGAAGGTTTTCAAAAACGCGTAAACGAAGTGCACGATGAGTCAGTAAAAGGCAATACAAACCTTAAAGCTGAAATCGAGAACGTCATGAAAATGGGCATTAAAATGCGCGATGAAGCCAGCAGTTTAACTACTGCGCTAAAAGGTGACTCACAGCAACGTGGTGCATGGGGCGAAGCTCAACTCGAGCGAACATTAGAAATGAGTGGATTGATTGAGCATGATCATTTCGAAAAGCAAAGCGCATTTACCGACGACGACGGCCGCCGTAAGCAAACCGATTACTTGATCAAACTACCGGGCGACAAGTGCATCATCATCGACAGCAAAGTGTCATTAAACGCTTACGAGCGAGCAAGCTCTGCTGAAACCGCTGAGCAACAAATGCTAGAAATGAAAGCGCACACTAATGCGGTTCGCGCGCACATTAACGATTTAGCATCAAAGGAATACACCAACCTGAACGCACTGCATAGCCCTGATTTTGTGTTGATGTTTATGCCGGTTGAACCAGCGTATATCGAAGCCATGAAGCATGACAAAGAGCTTTTCAGCTTTGGCTATACCAAGAATATTATCTTGGTATCGCACACAACTTTGATCCCAATTTTACGCACGGTCGCGAACCTTTGGATGCTTGATCGCAGCAACAAAGAAGCTCGTCAACTTGGTGAAAAAGCCAATGACCTGTTTAACTCAGTAGTACTCGTTTCTGAACGACTAGGCAAGCTCGGTAAAACACTGAATACCGCGAGCACGCACTTTAATGACACAGTGACATCGCTTGCTGGCATGCAAGGCAAGGTCGACCGATTTAATACGCTATCAAATAAAGCAAATAAGTCGATGCCCGAACTAGAGCCAAAGGTAATTCAGTTTGATACCACTAAATTGGATGCGCTTGCCTTACCAGATGACTCTAACGGCGAAGATACTTAAGCCTTCGTTTTTCGAGCATGCATGAATGCTACAAAGTCTAATCTTCAGTCAAAATTGCGGTTCGAATAAACTATCTAGCTGGGAAAGCACAAGAAAATATCACTGGCAATGTCATCCATATTGGCGCCATTAAGAAAGCACTGCTTGCGCATTTTTCGCACAAAGCTTTCGCCACCACACAGAAAAACCTTAGTGCCAGCCAAATCCGGAATTAATGCTTTGGCATAGGAATAAATGTCTCTGCTGTGACTTTTGATCGCGGCTTCATCGCTATCTAATTCAGCGATAGAGTATTTTACCTCTAACTGCGGATAGTCTCGCTGCAACGCTTTCAACTCCTCTTGATAGTAAAGACCCTGTTTAGATCTAGATCCGAGCAGTAACAAAATTCGACCGGTATGACCGCTAAGCAAGGCGTCTCTGGCGATACCATACAGAGGAGCCAGGCCAGTGCCTATTCCAGACAAGAACAAAGTCTGGTCTTTGGTGTTCGCGTTGTAAAAACACTGTCCCATTGGCCCTTGGATCTCAATCTCGTCGCCGACATTCAGCTCATCGAAAACCCATGGACTAAACACGCCATTGTCATACAAACGCACATGAAATTCGATGAAGTCATCATGGCTCGGATGACTTGCTATCGAATAGGTTCGAGCAACATCTTGGCTCTTCCATAGGGTTAGAAACTGCCCTGATCGGTAACACAAGGCCTTACTAATTCGCAAACGTGCCACTTGATCAGATAAGATTTTTTTCTCAAGAACTTGAGATGTTTCTTTCTTAAATAGATTAGAAAGGCTGACGATCATTGCTTCTTTGGGACGACAACAGCAACTGAGAAAATATCCCATCTTTTTCTGCGACGCGCTCAAACCACGTTGTGACTCTTCAGGAATTTCAGAGTCACTGCTTTTAAGCAAACAACTTTGGCAGACGCCTGTTAAACATCCATAGGGAACATCGACACCTCGATTAAGCAGCCCGTTTAATACGGTTTCTCCTTGGCCGAGACTGATTTTTTCAACTTGGTCGTCGGCCCTTTTAAAATAAATTTCAGACATCACTGCTTATACGTTTAGAACGTCATCTTTCACACTTAGCGCGATTCCTACAATCTCGTTTATGTGCTCTTGAGGTACTTCCAAGTCTTCTAATGTGCTGACAAGCGCTTCGGCAACTGCGTCAAAATGCACTACAGTTAAATTCATGCCTGCGTGTGCGGCACGCATGTCTTTACCGGTATACGCATTCGGGCCACCAAACACCATCGTCAAAAAGGCCTTTTGTTTTTTGTGTTGCTCAGCCATATCAACAGTGTCAAAGAACTCACTAATTCGTTCATCGGATAAAACTTTTCGATAGAAAATATCAACCGCCGCGTCAACTGCCGCGGCTCCTCCTATTGCTTCATATACAGACATATCGTTACTACCTCATTACGTGTTTTTACATTAAGTTTTGTGGTTATTGTTCTTCTAGCTCAGACAAAAAGTAGCCAACAACCAAATCAATTTCCTCTTTGGTAATACTTTCATTACCTCCCTTTGCAGGCATCAAGCCATAGCCGCTAAACGCGTTCATTACTAACGCCTCTCGACCTTTTTCGATTCTCGGCCCCCACATTTTCATATTGCCAATAATCGGCGCGCCATTTATTCCTTGCCCATGGCACGCCTTACAGTTTTTCTTCGCTAATTGCTCACCGGCAAGCAATTGGGCCGTTTCTTTATCATTGCCAGTTTTGTCAGAGTCAGAACAAGCCGACAAAGACAACATCGTTACAACTAAGATCAACAAAGATATTTTCTTACTCATGTTTAGAACCCTCTTGCTTACCAATGACATCAACTAGATCGGCACGCGAATAACAACGCCACCCATTACTTCGCCAATCTTGAAGTCAGTTTTAGGAGAATCTTTATGGTCGTTATGACAACTCGTACACGCTTCAGACACGGCCACATCGGCATACACGCCGGTGTAATAAGTCACATCGCCCAAAGTTTCTTCTCCATAGAAATTTTCTCCTGGGTTATCTACAACGTATTGAAGGCCTTCTTTCTCAAGCGGCGTCTTGGGGCCATTCTGCTTACCGATAGGCCATAAAGATTGAAGCGAGTAAGTAAACTCATCGGTTACTTCGGCTACTGCTTCAGAGCCTGCGCGAAACATCTGAGCAGGCAATAGAGTTCCATTATCAAACTCCTCCCAATGCTCATCTGGCTTAACCACGCCAGAGCCTTTGGGCCCCAAGCGAGCTACGACTAGCTTGGTGTAGTTAGCACGATCGGCGTTCATTACTGCAAACAAAGAATCAGTAAATAACTTAGGCTCAATTCCTTTTGACGCTGCGGGCGCGGATACTTCTGTTTGTTGACTGCACGCAACAGCACCAACAAGAGTTGCGGTGATGGCACATGCGATAGATACTTTCTTTAACATTTTAAACCTCTATTTTTGATTAATTTAAACGTCGATTGCATAACACCGTTGCTCGCAATTTTATGACTATTGCTCCCGCTTCATCGCCCAATCGATTGACTCAATATGAACTGCGGGTTGGGTACTGAAGTTATTTTTAATCAATGTCTCATCGGCGAGCGCATCGATAGAAAATTCTAGGCTGTGACATTGCATGCACACCGGACGGATCATTTTTTCGTTCGGGCGCAATGTCGCATTTTGATTATGTTGAACTGAGACTTCTTTAATGGTCCTGGCTTCGTCGACATAGCGATTAGACTCAAGGCGAGGCATATGACAAGTTGCACAACTAACGCCAGTACCCTCTTCTGCTTCTCCCGCTACCTCCGCTTGCCAAAGAGCCGCATGAGCGGACGCTTGGTATGAACGGGAGTGCTCGTCGGCATGACAATTTAAGCAACTTTCAGTGGCGGCTACTTGAACGTTTAACTCATGCACGTCGTGACAACTATTGCAGCTCAATTGCTGATGCTGAGCTTGTTCATGAAAATCCAAACGAGCCAGAGCAGGGCTCATTGGCGTTAAGGCCTTATTCAATTTTTTCGAAAGACGCATGCCATGTTTGCCTGATGTGAAGCCAGCAACTTCTTGCGTATGACAAGACTCACACGACTCGATACCTGGTTTCTCGACCCAAGATGAGTCCACACCCTTATCAGCTTCGGCCAGATGACAACCGGCGCATTCGAGTTGAATGTCCTGATGAGCGCTGCCAGACCATTGCTGATGAATTTCTGGGTGACTCGCCATTTTTTCGCCCACGATGGCGCTTACTTCGAGTTTCGAGTTGCTCTCAGGCTTTGGCGCTCTGAAGTGCGAAAAGTTCGCAGACTTCAATTTACTAATCTGATTCAGCCAAGGCTTATTGGCATTCTCGACCAAAAAGTTTTCATACAAAGCACGGTTATCATGAAAGTTATGACAGCCTGCTGATTGGCAAGTATCGAAGGCTAAGTCTTTGTGACTTGGGCGATTCTCGCCTACTTCTTGGTGGCAGTGATAACAAAAGTCTTCAGCTAAGGTAACACCCATGGCGCGTGTTTGTTCTTTTTGGTGCTCAGTGTGACAAGCAATACACTGGCGGGCGTCAACCAACTTCAACAGCTCGGCATTACGAGGGTTGGTAAACTTTTTCTTTGGGTGATCATCTCGCGAGACGGCTAACTCATTGGCATGACAATTCTCACATGCGTCTTGAATAATTTCTGGACCACCAAAAGCATCTGTATGACAAGTTTCGCAAGCCATCTCGATTTGGTAATGACCGTGCGAGGCCGTGCCAACGATAAACTCAGACTTATCATCACTCAAAAGTAGTGTGTAGCCAAAGTAGCCGCCGATAAGAATAGTAAGTAAAGCCCAAGTGAGCCACATGAGTCCCTTCATACTAAAAATAGAAAACCGTTAAAATGTGAATAGCCAATAAAATTGGTAACGGCCACGTAACAACTATGTGCGCCCAAGACCAAAACGAGCGAACCTTAGACGCATTGATCGGCTTCAGCCGATGGCTTAAGGAAACGACAGAACTGGCAATACCTCCCATGATCAAAACTGCCAGAAAATTGAACATCAACAAACGATTCAGATTGTCGCCGATATGCAAGCCCGTATGAATCAATAAAACAATCGCACAGGCCGCACCTAGCGCAATATGAAATAGACGCCAATATGCGAACTTACCGAGTCTTTGTGTTTGAAGTCGCTTGCGCAACGACATCAATAATCCAACGACCGATAAACCAAGTAATGTAAAGCCCGTTACTTTCTTCCAAAACTTGTCATTCCATAAAAACTCAAATGGTGCTGGCTGCCTTACCGACTCGCCAACCGCAATCCCTGGCAGCGATAGTATCAATGCAGAAACAACAAACGCGGTGAAGCTCGCTACCAACATCGGAGCCCAGGCCCACTCTCTTTCTTGTTCGACTTGCCCATTTGTATGTGTTTCAAGCAATTGCGTCAGCAATGGTTTGCAGGAACCACACACGGCTCCTGCACGTGTGCAATTTGAAATTTCAGTGACGCTCGAGCACTCAGTTTGAATTGCCGAAACTATCTCACCTTGAGTTACGCCACTACACTGACATACAACCGCAGACTTCGGCCATTGACTCACATCTTGCGATTGGCTTGTCGGCCAAACTCGGCCACATATTTTGAACAAGCATCGTTGCAAGAAACTTATTTTTCTTTGCCCTAGAAAGGCTTCCTGAACACGCGCATCTTCAGACCACACGCCAATGCCGATTGCACCAACTAAGCGCCCTTTGTAAGTTACCAGTTTCCGATAGACACTCCCTTTGCTATATACATACTCTCGATGAAACGGAGTTTTAGTGTAATTCACAACCTCACCAACACTACGCACAGGCATGTCGATGACCTTTAGACTGGTAGAAAGTAAGGAACCTGAATACAGTGACTCGCCGCCGCTTAGAACATCGGCTAATACAGAAGCTTGTTCATACCCTGGATTTACAATGCCGTAAGTAAGGTCATTATGTTCACAACATTCGCCAATAGCATAGATCGACGGGTGCGATGTTTGCAGCCGATCTCCGACCAATATTCCACGATTAACACGTATGCGAGCTGATCTGGCGATTTCAATATTAGGCGTAATTCCGCTACAAAACACCACGGTGTCACATTCGATCAATTCACCATTTCGCAGCACAACACCACTTACTCGTCCAGAACCACTGATCTCACGCACACCGATATTGGTCATCACTCGTACGCCGAGCTCCAGCAAGCAGTTCTCTAATATACCGGCCGCAACTTCGTCAAGCTGCTTATTCATTAAATGCTCGCCTTGTTGGATTAGGCTAACCTGAGTATTGTTTTTTAATAAGGCTTTCGCCGTTTCAATACCGAGCAAACCGCCGCCGACAACAACAATATGACGAGCTCGCGAGGTGCGCGCATAAAGATGTTCAGCGTCCTTAAGACTGCGAAATGTGTATACCCCAGTTTGATCTAAGCCCTCAATATTAGGCACATGTGCTCGTGCTCCAGTAGCAATAACAAGGTGATCAAAACGATGTACGTTATCGTTTTGATCAACAAGCATCTTGGCACTAGTGTCAATACTCGTAACCGCAGATTGAATAAATGAAAACCGGTCTAATTCGCCAGGCATGTTTAACTGAATGTCGTCTGGAGCAATATCACCGGCGAGCAAAGAAGAAAGCTGAACACGGTTGTAGGGCCGCCCAGGCTCATTACCAAACAGAGTGATCTTAGCCTTAACTTTTTTCTCAATCAGTTCCTGAACAAAACGCACTCCTACTGGGCCACTGCCAATGACAATTATGTGCAAGCTTTCAGTCAAAGACCTGCTGCTTTTTTGTGCGCTCTGTTTATTCATACTCAAATAAAAAGGCGCTCACAAATACAGCTTCGATTGCTGTATTTGTGAGCGCCTTTACTCAGTTAATTCAGTTTTTTAAGTGACTAATGTGTTGTGATTAATTCACTAGTCTCTTTCTATAATTTTGTGCTTTTATCTTTCTCTTAGATATTCGAGGTTTGCTTAGCCGCTTACTAAATTAAAACTTATTGATCACCAAAACGGTGCAAGCGGCACCAACTTTGCACGAATAGCAACCAGAAATTAAAACAACAATTCAATTTAATGGCGGCAATTCGGCGAGCTTACTTTCATGAACAACTTAATTCAGAACAATATTCGCAGAATCTAAACGAGACCTCTAATTCTATAATTTCGTCTATAGCGCCTAGCATCTAGCAAAACCTGTGCCAACTTTAAATAAACGAAGCCAAGAATTTAGGGGCCAGAAAAATTATAGAATCGACCTTTGCATATAAAAACAGCCATTTATATCGTCCTTGGCGGGGTATTCAGCGATCGAAAAACCAAGCTTTTGATAAGCCCTAATCGCCGAGAGGTTGTCAGAATAAACTAATAGTGAAACCGTGGAAACGGACAGCTTTATGTGCGCAGCAGAAACCAGTTGATTCACCAGTTCAACAACATTACCCTCACCTCTCCTTGTTGGAGATACCGCCAAGCGACATAAATGAGCGCAGCCGTGACGTAAATAAAATTGACCAAAGGAGATCAGCTCTTGCTTGTTTAGTACGCTGAAAGAGCTGATAGATGAGGTGTGTGAAGAATCTAAGATACTCTTGGCGAATGCATCAATGTCTTGAGTGAAATCAATGCCGGGGCCAGCCCATTGAGTGAGCTGTTGTTGGTCGGCAAACCAAGTGATTAATTGTGATGCGTGCTCTTTTTGAAATTCGACAAATCGTTTCATAGCCAAGCATTTTATAACTATTTGAGTTCGTGCAGTGGAGAGATCTTGCCGTAGAGGGTGGAGTACATATAGGGGCGCGCCAGATTTCGCGGGGCTGCCATAGCGATTTACTTATAAGAAGTTGGATTTAGAAGTGATGAGAATATTGAAAATAGTAAGATTTAACTACACAGCCATCCGAGGCTGTGAGCTTGGTCGCCAGCCGAAAATACGAGCGGGCAGAAATAGAATAGACTTCATAAGCGCAAACACGCCACCAATGGCATAGCCTAGCAACTTAAACGGTAAACTTATCAACCAAACTAAGGGCCATAACACTAGCACCAAAATAGCTAACGGCCATGAGAGAACAAACAAAATACACCAAAGTAAAAACGCGATCATTTTCGATACCTCCATGAATAACGCTGCAAGCTTAAACTTCATAAAACAGTATATACCAGCACTGTGAACGGGTTTAAGTGACTCCTAAACGATTTTCGATAAACTGTATCGACTTTGCCTGACGGCGTGCAACGGACTCTGACATGCGTTAATGTCTAAGGGTGGCGCTACTGTCGACTGCCTGAGTGAGACACATTTAACAATCAAAGACGATCATAATATGCTGAAGAAAATCATTCTGTCACTTGGAATTCTGATTGCCGTCGCAATCTTTGCCGTCATCACTTTCGCGCCCAGTATGGTCGAGAAGTCGATGAACGTGGTCAAGGAACATCAGCCGTTTGAAATCAGTGAAGAAGCAAAACAGCTTCATTCCACTTTAACGGTGGGCGACTGGCATGCCGATAGCCTATTGTGGAACCGCGATTTATCCCAACGTGCTGACTTCGGACAGGTTGACTTACCTCGATTACAAGCAGGCAACGTCAGTTTGCAGATGTTCACCACCGTAACCAAATCACCGAGTGGCTTGAACTATGCTGAAAACTCAAGTGACGCACCTGATGACATCACCAAGCTCGCAGTAGTTCAATTATGGCCACTCGATACTTGGTCTAGCCTCACAGCAAGAGCGCTGTACCAAGCTCGCCGTTTGCATGAACTAGAAAGCGAAAACCCATATGACTTGATGATCATTAAATCAAAAGTTGACCTAGCGAGCTTTACGACTAAACGAGCTAATAATAAAAAGCTTGTTGGTGGTTTAATCGGCACCGAAGGCTCTCACGCACTTGATGGCAAGCTTGAAAACGTACAAGTATTATTCGACGCGGGCTTTCGAATGATGGGCCTGCAACACTTTTTCGACAACAAACTCGGCGGCTCTTTACATGGAGTGAGCCAAGCAGGCTTAACTGAGTTCGGAAAACAAGTAATCGACAAAATGGACGAGCTCGATATCATCCTAGACCTTTCACACTCATCTGAAGCTACGGTTATTGATGCCTTAGCGATCTATGACAAACCGGTGGTGGTCAGCCATACCGGCTTTAAAGGTCATTGTGACACCGAGAGAAATATAGCAGATAGCTTAATGCAAAAAATTGCAGCCAATGGCGGACTAATCGCTGTCGGCTATTGGGATGGCGCAGTCTGCGGCGATACGCCTAAAGACGTGGTCAGCGCAATGAAGTATGGCCTTAAACTGGTAGGCGAAGACCACATCTCACTCGGCTCAGACTATGATGGCTCCGTGACGGTTGGTTTTGACACCAGCGAACTTGAAGCCTTAACCCAAGAGATGATGAATCAAGACTTTAGCGAAGCGCAAATACGCAAAATTATGGGCGGCAATATGCTGAAGTTTTTAGAACGTTATCTGCCTTAGATAAAATTCGATGTCAGTGCGCTTTTATCTCATTATTCTAACGCTGTTTGTTCTCAGTGCATGCACTGCGAATAAACAATTGAGGACAGAGTTTGTCAGTGATAATTGCCTGTGGGGTGAAACCAATTGTGAGAACTCGGTGCTTGAGCAATATCTAGAATATGATCTAGGATTTATTGAGTTTACTGAACGAGGCAACCCTTACGATCGAGACAGCATCCAACGCGTATTACAGCACATTGACCAAGAAGCAAAAAGCGAAGATGGCGCCGCTGTGTTTGTTTTCGTGCACGGCTGGAAACATAACGCTAAACACAACGACTCGAATGTTGTTCAATTTCGAGAGTTTTTATCGCGCGCAGCAGAGAACAATGTGGTCGGTAAACGCAAAGTAATTGGCTTGTATTTAGGTTGGCGAGGGGCGTTCACCAATGTACCGTTCTTAAAAGAAACAACCTATTGGACAAGAAAATCAGTTGCCGAAGAAGTCGGCGCAGGCGGCGTAACTGAAATATTCGCCCAATTGCACCAAATACTCGTCGCTCAAGATCGTCAAGCATCCACAAAAAATAGCTATGTAATTATCGGCCACAGCTTCGGCGGCGCGATCGTACTGTCAGCATTGCACGATGTATTACTCAATGACCTAATAGCCGCGCGAACCTCGTTTAAAGAAACCGCACAATCATGCAAAAAAGTTAACCGCTTTGCCGATGCATTAATTTTACTCAACCCTGCTATCGAGGCCAACAAGATGGTGTTGCTTAAAGAGGCGGCGGCTCGTTGCAAATTTGACCACAACCAAGCTCCCTTGATGCATATATTGAGTAGCGATGGCGACATCGCAACACGCGTATTCTTCCCGTTAGGCGAGCTCATCAACATCAGCTCGCCACTAGATCCCAAAAAACTCAACCGCACAATCAATGGTAAGAATATCATTCTTAATGAACGTCATTTATCGCTCAACACTGCGGGCAATATTCAACAGTTCCGTACCGCCTATTTATCTTTTGATAAGAACTCGCTCCAATGGCGCATGGCGCAATGTAAAGACGACCTAACTAAGTGCGGGGTTCGCGAGGGCAGTCAACAAGACAACCACATTACGGTTAGCCAACACGACCCCCTTCGATTCATAAAAACCGATACCGCCTTCATCAAAAACCACAACGATGCATTTAGCTGCTACGTCCAGAGTTTTATCTCGTCAACCGTATTTGAAACGCAATTTATTGAGAACCGCGGCCACCTACTAAGCATCGCAAATGATGATCGAGCCTGCATGACTAAAGGCGATGAACAGTTTGACTTTATGCAGTGTTTCAATAGCCAAATAGATAATTATGATTGCGAAAGACCTCAATAATAAAATGGAGGCCTTCAAACACAGCGGTGACAAAAATTTAACACTAGACATTTAGAGCATTGGCAAGGATGCTTAACCCACGATCGTACCCCTACCGCGTATCGTGAACTACCTAAACCATTAATTTCGATCAGTAAAACTACCCATGAAACACTGTCTGATTCTATCGATTGGCGTGTGCTTATTGCTCATGTCTCTCCCCAAGCAGGCGAAAGCGCAGGACGATTCGATTCTCGATATGTTGCCGGCTATTCTCTCTGGGGTAAAACGCCTGCCTCGCAGTATTGACTTCAAAGTTGCCCTTCCGTCAATTGGCCAAGCCAATCAATATGTCATCGAACTTGATCGCTGGGACATCCCGAGCAACAAAAGTAATCCTGTTAAAACCACTGACAATTTACAAGCGGCCATCGATTGGGCAACAGCGCAGGGCTTTAACCAAATAGTCATACCCAATGGTCACTTTTTGATTGGTAAATATGGCAACGCCATCTATCAACGCGGCATTGAGCTCGACAGCAATATTGAACTGATCCTTAGCCCGAGTACCATTTTAGAAATGGGGCAAAACGACAAGTGGAATTACTGCGTCATTGCCATCAACGGCAAAGAAAACGTAATTGTCCGCGGCGGCACCATTAAAGGAGATAAAGCCACCCATATTTTCACGCCTCGAGCTGGCGGCGGTAACGCTCATGATGAAGGGCATGGAATATGCACGAGTCGTGCTAAACGAGTGTTAATCGAAAACATGCGAATCAACAATCTCACCGGCGACGGCGTGTTGATTGTCGGCAACAACAATACAATTGACTCGACCGACATCACCATTCGTAAAAATATTATTTCGTATAACCGTCGACAAGGTGTGTCTGTCGTTGGCGGAGTACGAATAAAGATCGAGAATAACGAGATCCATCACATCCGCGGAACCTCACCTCAGTTTGGCGTTGATATCGAAGGTGCTGGCCGAACTGATCGCGACATAATAATTCGTAAAAACACCTTCCACCATAATCGTGGCGGTGACATCGTAAACACCAGTGGCAAAAACACCTTCATTATTGATAATGTTTTGCACCAGGGAACACCGGGCTCTGACAATCGCTACATTGATGGGCCACTAGTTACATGGGAACGCACGGACAATGTAATCGCGCATAACACCATCACTATGTTCGATCGTTCAGTAAACGGTTTGCTCGGCTATATTCAGTATTCAGGCGATAACGACAATAACACTCAAGTGACCTATGTGCACGACAATGTCTGCAATGGCTGCGGCATGCATTGGTATAACGCGGCCGACGTTGATATTCGCCGCAATTTATTCGATGGTTATTTTCTTTCGCTCAACAATGTAAAGCGCGCCACCGTCATCGACAATAATGTGAACTATGGCCCAGAAGGTACACCACGCTACTGTTGGAACTATCGAATGCATGCCAGTACTGGTTTCGCCAGTGGCAACACACTTGAAGGCGAACCATTTACTGTGCCGTTATCATCGACGCCGTATTTTCAACAATGTGTGGTGCAAGGTTTCTAGCAACTGACTGATTGCTTTCGGTAACACTAGGGCGGCCAACCAATTTCATCAGCGGTTTGCCGACCAATACGAACTTGAGATAAGGTTGTAGC
>CAKZRZ010000094.1 GCA_937918955.1 uncultured Arenicella sp. | reverse complement strand
CCTGTCGACTGCATTGATATGATCGACCAAGTTCAAACTACTGAAGACAACTGGCGCTGGCTTGATTATTCACCAGTGGCAACAACACGTGCACGCCTTCAAACCGAACAAAAAATCAAACGCGAAGCCAATCGCAAGTTTGATAAGAGCTCAATGAAGAAACTTAAAGAGCTACGTAAGGAGAAAGGCAGCGAGCAAATAAAAAGCGACATTGCCGCGGCACTGGCTCGCGTTCAAGCTCGTAAGTCCTGAGTATTCACTCCTGTTATCCATTACTTACTAGCCTCGCTTGCACACTTAATTCTTTATACTCTGGTTACATGAATAAAGATAAACGCTTAGAGATTTTTACCCGCTTTCGCGAAGCCAATCCAAAGCCCGAAACTGAGCTCCACTATAGCTCTAACTTCGAGTTATTGGTGGCCGTAACACTGTCTGCTCAAGCAACCGACGTAGGGGTTAATAAAGCGACCGCTAAGCTTTTTCCTATTGCTAACACGCCCGAAGCAATCTACGCGCTGGGCGTTGAAGGCTTGAGCGAATACATCAAAACAATCGGCCTTTATAACAGCAAGGCGAAGAACGTAATCGCGGCATGTAAGATGCTAATTGACCTTCACGGTAGCGAAGTTCCAGAAGACCGAGAAGCGCTTGAGGCATTACCTGGCGTTGGCCGAAAAACCGCGAACGTGGTGCTTAATACTGCGTTTGGTCACCCTGCTATGGCCGTAGATACTCATATCTTCCGAGTATCGAATCGAACAAAAATTGCACCTGGTAAAACCGTGCTGGCGGTTGAAAAGGCGTTAATGAAATTCGTGCCTAAAGACTTCCTGGTAGATGCCCATCACTGGCTCATATTACATGGTCGCTATACATGCATCGCGCGCAAACCACGTTGTGGCTCCTGCATAATCAGCGACCTATGCGAATTTAAAGATAAACAAATCGATGATTAAACGACGAGTTGCTACCGGTGCAAGCTATGGCGCCATCGCCAAAGATGAGTACGCGCGCGAAGCGGTTAGCAACGCACTTGCTAAAATGCGCCCCTGCACAGTTGGCAGTGTATTACTGTTTTTGAGCAACGAATACGCTCACAGTCCTGAATCAGCGATCAAAGAAGCCGCGAAAGCTGCTGGCACACCTCTGGTATTCGGCTGCTGTGCTGTCGGCTTACTAACTGAAGAAGAGTGGCTACTAGATGTTGAAGGCGCGGTGGCAATGGTCTTCCCGCAAGACATGAGCATGCAACCCCTGCGCGTTTTAAAACCTCAAGGTATTACGCCTGAATTAGTCTTTACGCTCTCAAGCCCCAATGCAATTGAGCTCGCTATCGCTAATTGCGCTACCCCCCAATTCGGTTCGGTTACCAGTGATGAATATGGCCAAGGCCCCTATTCGATATGGCAAAATGGGCGGATCGTTGAGCAGGAGTATTGCCAAACTGCATTCAGCAGCTCACTTAAAACCGAGCTCGTGCTCGCAGAGGGTGTCGAGCGCTTATCACCAATAATGCAAATCAATCGCTCTATCGCAAACACAGTATACGAAGTTGACCTGCAAGGCGCCTGCGACAATATTTCAAGCCACGTCAGCCTGGCATCGCCGTTTGATCTGTTTTGCGCGGTCTCAGAGACCAACAGCATTGAATCGATTGAACAAGGCCACTATGAGCTCATTCATGTACTCGACATCGACAGCACAGAAAATACAATCAAACTCGCAGATGAAGTCAAAGCCGGCCGCTATATATTTTGGGCAAGGCGTAATATCACCTCAGCCCAGACCAGCATTGAAGTTGAATTGAGCAAAGCAAAAGGCAGACTAAACAAGGAACCTGAGTTTGGACTTATGTTTGCCAATGTTACTCGTGGGCCGGAGTTTTTTGGTGGCATCGACATGGATCTTGAAGCCTTTAAAAACGCTTTTCCCGGTACGCCTTTAATCGGTTTTTACGGTAATGCTGAAATTGCACCAGGTTATAGTGCTCCAGCTATTCAGCGTCACCATGCAACGGTATCAGTATTGTTTTCTTGATCAACAGCCGATCGCCAATTAGCCTTATACCATTGCATGATATAGTGAGCTAATCAGGTCTTAATACCTGACCAACCTACTTTCTAGAATTATGACTGAATCGAACATCGCGGTAGAGCAAAGTCTTCGTTTTGAAGACGGAAAATTCGTACAAAACGACATTGCGCTCGAAAACAGCATCAATATCCCAACCTCTGGCCCCCATTTTCATGAGGTTCTAAACCAACACCAACTCAGCTTGGTGCATGACAAGCCAAATGAGTTACAGATGAATCTCGGCAAGTTATGTAACCTTGCTTGTCATCACTGTCATGTAGACGCTGGGCCAAAGCGCACCGAGATCATGACATGGGAGGTAATGGAGAAGGTGCTCAGCTGGGCTAAAGAAGCGAATATTGAGCGCGCAGATCTAACCGGAGGTGCCCCAGAGCTCAACCCGCATTTCAGGCAATTTTGTGATGCGCTGATTGACCTAGGCATTGAAATTACCTCACGCTGCAATATCACGGTATTATTCGAAAAAGGCCAAGAAGATTTAGCTCAATGGTATCGAGATAGAGAAATTCGCTTAGTTTGCTCTTTACCCTGCTACACCGAAGACAATGTCGATGCGCAACGAGGCAAAGGTGTGTTCGATAAAAGCATTGCTGGCCTACAACTGCTAAATAAACTGGGTTATGGTAAAGACCCAAAACTTAGCTTAGATTTAGTCTACAACCCTGGCGGCGCGTTTTTACCACCTGCGCAGATGAGTCTAGAAGAAGATTATCGACGCATGCTTGGCGATAATTTCGGCATTGTGTTTTCAAATCTTTTAGCGATCACCAACATCCCAATCAACCGATTTGCTCACGCCTTAAAACGCGATGGTGAGTTAGACGACTATCAGCATTTGCTAGTATCTAACTTCAACGAGAGCACAGTCGATAATTTGATGTGCAAGAGCTTAATAAACTTAGATTGGGAAGGCCGGGTGTTTGATTGTGATTTCAATCAGATGTTGGAAATACCAATGAGTGGTGGCGAAGAGCGCTATTTATGGGACATCAAAATCGACCAAGTCGCCGGTGCACCAATTGCCACTAATCGCCATTGCTTCGGATGCACAGCCGGCGCAGGAAGTAGTTGTGGTGGCGTACTAGCCGAGTAGCCTGTGCCGAATGATTAATCATAGCGGCTGCGGCATCAGCATATTGATGCCTGTTCACAATGGAGGCAAGTATTTAGCGACCGCGGTCGCGAGCATACTGAATCAAACACACAAAAATTTCGAATTAATCATTATCGACGATCACTCGAGTGATTCGGCATTACTTAACTTAGAAAAAGATCACCGAATAAGAATTATTAAGTCGCCTAAGCGTGGCATTGTACACGCCTTAAACGCAGGCATTGAGGTTGCGAAGTTTCCCGTTATCGCAAGAATGGACGGCGACGATATAGCCCTAGCAAAGCGCTTAGAAATTCAACTCGATTTACTTCTTAGCAACGAGGCCGATATTGTAGGTGCGCAAGTCGAGCTGTTTTCAGATGACGCTGAAATAGCAGGCGGGTACGTACGCTATCAAGAATGGATTAATCAACAGGTTAACCCTAGCGATATCGAGGCAAACTTCTGGGTTGAAAGCAGCATCCCGCACCCAACCGCAATGCTACATAAAGAAGTGCTCCTCAAGCTGGGCGGTTACCAAAACAGTACTTGGCCAGAAGACTACGACCTCTGGTGTAGAGCACATTTAGCAGGCTACCGCTTTAGCAAACCGCGTAAGCAAGTTTTACTCAAATGGCGAGACTACCCAGGGCGCACTTCGCGCGTTGATCAGCGCTACAATAATGATCAATTTCTCCGTTGCAAAGCGTTTTATCTAAGTAAGCTTCTCAAGAACAAAAATAATAGGGAAGTATCAATATGGGGCACCGGGCCAAACGGCACCAAGCTCTGTCACTATCTGACTGAACATGAGATACAGGTTCAGTGCTTTATCGACGTAAACCCCGCCTTGCAAGGCCGCGAAAAACTTGGCAAGCCAATTCATGTACTGCCGGCATCGCCTAGCCGCGAAGACCTATCCATAATCGGCAAGCTCGCATTGGTCGCTGTCAGATCATGGGGCGCTCGTGAACGAATTCGCGCGGCGCTGCTGAACACCGGCTATAAGGAACTTAATGATTTCATAATCGTTGCATAGCAACGACATGCTAAATCGAAAATACGATACTAGGCTTACCGTCTTTTTCTTTCGCCTGTTGATACGATTGAAGAGCGTTTACTCTCTCTAACCAAGCCAAGCAATTTGGATGACTGTCATTGATAGTACCGTTTGCACGCATAGACTCCATTGGATAACACATAGAAATATCCGCCGCGGTTACGTTCTCACCGCCAAACCAGTTTGCCTCGCCCAAGTCTGCTTCGGCTTTATCAATCAGTGCTTTAATTCGAGGCTGGCTAAAACCTTTATTCGCCACGCCAAGTACTGATTTGAGAATTGGCTTCAAGAAAAATGGCACTCGCTCAGGAATAATACGAAACATCATTGAGATAAGCAGCACAGGCATGAGCGAGCCTTGTGAGGCGTGCATCCAAAAAAGATAACGCGCTCTATCACCACTTTCGATACTTGGTCGCAGAGTGTCACTAGGATGTAAATCGAGAATATAATCTATGATGGCATTACTCTCAGACAGGTTTACACCTTCGTGACTAATGGCTGGAGCGGTCCCTAATGGTGAAACTGCTTTGTATTCAGCGGGGGCAAGGTTTGTTTTCTTATCTCTTTCATACAGTTTTAATTCGTAGTCTACGTTTAATTCTTCTAGTAGCCAGAGAATTCTGAATGATTGGGAGTATTCTAGGTGGTGGACTGTGATCATTGTTTTGTTTTTTGGCTATTAAGATTTGGTCGAGTTTACTACACAGGAGTGATGGTATATGTCATGCGCTTGAGTCCAACTTAGTGTTGGCATTTGAGTGACGTTGTCATACCTTAGGGAAGGCTTCGCGTTCCTGCACCAAGTCAAGAGATGCTAGTTTAAAATACTGGCTGCAAATCACTGTCCTCAAAAGGTCGACGATAGCCTCGGGAATACACTTTCGATTCGGTTTTTCGAAGACAATTGTTTTTCTATATCAGAGTACTTTAGGGTCGCAAGGGAGATAGTTCACCAGATAGCTACCTTAAGCCCGAACGCCCAGATTCTGTCAATAGAACTCTAAATCGGTTATAAACGGATAAAGCGTGCTGGCGTTAGACTCGACTCACTCAGTAAAAAATGTTGCGACTACAGGATTAGAAACCTAAATGATAATAAAAACCAAATTACCGTTTTTACTTCGAGTTCTTCGAAAACTAAACTTTCCTCGCAAGTTAGGCGTGTTAGAGAGGTTATATGGTCCAATACTAAATCGTCGCGGGGTTACATGGGTAGACTGCTCGAACAATGTGGAATGGAAACTGAACCTTAGTGATTCTTGCCACCGATGGATTGTGTACGGCAAGTATGAGGGCGGTGATGGAATTGAACTTGCAAAAAAGTTTCTACAAAACGGGGGAGTATACGTAGACTCTGGAGCCAATATCGGGCAATGGCTATTGTTTTTGGGCCATCTGCCAAATATAAGAGCGCTAGAGTTCGAACCAGTCCGAAGTGAGAGATCTTGGCTTGAAGAATGCGTGTCATTGCAAGATAATTGGAAGGTAGAAATTTTTGATTTTGGGCTAAGCTCTAAAGCCGCAGAAGTTGAAATTCAACTCAACGGTCCGAGATCAACACTCAACATGGATTGGTATGAAGGGAAAAACCTCGCTCGAGAAAACGTTTCACTTAAACGGCTAGATACAACGTTAAACGAACTCAAGGTGGACACTGTAGACTTTTGGAAGCTTGATACAGAAGGAGCCGAAAAAGAGGCCTTAATTGGCGCTGAAGATTATTTAGCGACGCAAAAAATAAGATGCATTTACTTTGAGTGCAACCCAGCAAACTATAGTGCAATCAAACAACTT
>CAKZRZ010000093.1 GCA_937918955.1 uncultured Arenicella sp. | reverse complement strand
TTGATTGGCGTAATCTTTGCCTAGGGGGCCGATAATAAAGTCTGCGCCTGATTGCACTGCAGACGCGTAATACTGACTCGCTAAGTTCGGGTTGTCGCCAATATCATAAAATTGTAACTGAGGCCGAAAAGGCGACTGATTCGACGCGTGTTGATACTCAATACCATCTTTAAGAGCGTTAGCCGCGCTTTCGAACTTAGATGTGATCGGCAGCAAGATCGCGATGTTTCGAGGAGAATTTGCCGTCCAATTATTTTCCAAAGACTTTTTAATTTGCTCGCTAGGAGCTTCCTGCCAGCGATTGAATTGTTGTGGTGCAAGGGCTACCTGAGCTCGCTCGGCGTTAAGGCTCTGTTCAAACCGGTTTCTCACTAACGCGTTCTGACTGCTTTGAAAGATTTCTTGGCGTTGCTCCATCGGCAATGCGCTAATTAGTTGCCAAATATAGCGAGTGGTTTCGCTACGAGCTGCGCCGACCAATGAGCCTTCGCGAGCTATCAACGCGCCCACTGCGCTATCGAAGTCGTCTAATGCTTGATGGCTAAACGAACTCAACAATAGAGCATCAACTTGTTGCGTGCTTAACTGTATACGGTCAGGGACTTGCGGTAGAGGGGGTGTTTCCAATTCTGTGATCGATCCGACGTTTGCTTGCTCAGGTGGCGTCCCAGCCTTCTCTCTCGGCAATTCATCTATTGACAGAGCCGGAAGTGTTAGCGGCTCGAGAGTTTGCAATGCAAGTCTATGTTGACCTCTAGAATAAGCGATATACCCATTGATGACCGCTAAACGGTCAGTTTGAACAGGCTTGAGCAAGGTGGCGCTCAAGGGTGCGATTGTATCCGCTGCTGCGTCATAGTTTGAGGCTTGAATGTAATACTCGGCGGCGCTAAGGCTCGCGTCGATTCGTGCATCAGGATCAGTCTGAGCCTGTGCCTGCTCTGTATAGAACTTGGCTCGATTTGATTTGATCTCTTCGACCACCAAGGCTTCGTCATCAAAGCGGTTTTCAATCGGTGTTTTTGGATCATCTATTCCTTGGTTGCCAACGGTGATTGGATCTTCGACGACAATGTCGCGCGCCTCAACATCGGCACTATAAGGCACTGGCGTGGACGCGCAGCTGCTTAGAAGTGCTAGGCTTAAGCATGTGCTTAAGAGTTTCATACGGCTATTTAATTCTGGATGCATTTTGCGAGTATTCCGATTATTCTGGGCAGCCTTTCAGCGATGTAGCGAGTATACCGAGTGAGCCACTCCAATAGCAAAAACCATGAGCAGCATAAAAACGCCGAATTAGGCCAGCTAATGGTGGTTGCAACGCCTATTGGCAACCTTGGTGATATTACTCAGCGAGCCTTGCAAGTGCTTGGCTCCGTTGATTTTATACTGGCCGAGGACACTAGGCACAGTAAACGATTGTTAAACCACTACGGCATCGGTTCAAAATTACGCTCTTGTCACGAACACAATGAAGAATCGCAGATCGAATGGGTTAAAACACAGTTAGATGCAGGCTTTGATTTAGCCTTGATTAGCGACGCGGGAACTCCTTTGATTAGCGATCCTGGCTTTGTGTTGGTCAGGGCGCTGCGTGAACAAGGGTATACAATCGTTGCCGTACCGGGCGCTAGCTCGATTATTGCGGCGTTATCAATTGCAGGTTTGCCGACCGATGGCTTTGTATTTGATGGTTTTTTACCGTCAAAAAGCGGTGCTCGCAGAACAGCGCTCGAGAAGTACACAAATGAACATCGAACGACTGTCTTGCTTGAGTCTTCCCACCGAATTAAAGCGTGTTTGAATGATGCTCTTGAGGTGTTAGGGCCTGGGCGCCAAATTGCGGTTGCTCGTGAGCTGACCAAGCGCTTTGAAACGGTCCTTGCTGGCTCGATCGAAGAGCTTGTTGAGATTTTTGCCAGCGATGAGGATCAAGCGCGCGGAGAATTTGTCTTAATGCTTGCTGGCGTAGAAGTGGTCTCGGCAAGTGAGGCAGATCTTGTTGCCACCTTAACAATATTACTCGACGAATTGCCGGTTAAACAGGCGGCAGCTATTGCAGCTAAGTTGAGCGGTCGACGCAAGAATGAGGTGTACAACTTGGCATTAAGCTTGAAGAATAGTGATTAGAACTAGGGTTATGATTAAGTTTCAATTGCTTCTCGCCGCCTGCCTTGTATTTCTGTCGTTGCAGGCGGCCAGAGCGTCGAACTCGAGTGTCTTGAGTTCGTTAAAGCTTGGTGCCAACGACTCCATTTTGGTGACCTCTGATCGAGGTACGGTTTTACATAAGTGGCAAGCTGAGGAACCATTGGTGCCAGCATCACTAAGCAAGTTAGCGACCGCACATTTAGCGATTCAGAAGTGGGGTCTAGATCACGCCTTTTACACTGATTTTTATATAGTAGATAACACGCTTTGGGTGAAAGGTTATGGTGATCCATTTCTGGTCTCAGAAGAGTTTGATCGATTGATACCCATGTTGGAGTCGGCCCTTAAGAGTGGAGGGCTAGTGTGGAAAGACATTAATCAGATCAAGCTAGATAACTCCTATTTCGATATCACTAAAGTGCCTGGAAGAAGTACGGTCTCTGACCCTTACAATGCTCCGTTATCGGCCATTTCGGCAAACTTCAATACAGTTAATTTGATCAAAGAGAAAGGTGTTTTAAAGAGCGCAGAACCTCAGACTCCGCTAACGACCACAGCCAAGCGCGTCGCTAAAACGATGGTTAAGCAAAAGGAAAGAGTTAACTTGCGAAGTTCTTACAACGCTCAATCAAATTTTGCTGAGTTACTTCTAGAGAAGTCAAACATTCAGCGCTCGCGTTTAAATACGATCTCAGTTCACACTGATGTGCGCTTACCTGCTCACGCTAAGTTTCTTTATCGGCATGTAAACTCAGCAAAACTTGCCAGTATTTTGCGTGGCACCCTAGAGTTTTCGAACAACTTTATGGCTAACCATGTTTTTCTTAAGCTCGCTGAAAATACAGATTCAACCTCGGTTTCGTTTGGACTTGCTCGTGATTACGTAGAGAAGGCTCTAGCCCAAGAATTTGGCTGGCAAAACCATAGTTTGGTTGAAGGCTCGGGCTTATCTCGAAAAAATCGACTCAGCACGAGCCAGATTGACGACTTGTTAGCCGTATTAGAACCCAATAAGAACCTGTTTAAGAAGATTAAGATAGCAGCACCGAATGTTGAGGTGTATGCAAAAACGGGCACTCTAAATGGGGTTCGAAGCTACGCAGGTTATATTGATCTAAATGCCGATGACCTTGATAAGCGAAAGAGCTACCGTTTTGTGTTTAATTTTAATCGATCGGTGCCATATCGTTATCGAGACACGCTGCTAGAAAAACTTATTAGCGATTTGCTTGTTCTTTAGTAAGAACAATCTCCATTTGCTAGCTGACTATTATCTACCATCTAACCAAACAGCAACGTCTAACACTATAATAAATGCAAAATTTAAGAGTGAGATACAGGGTGCCTAAATGAGGGGGGCAGGAAAAGGCTCAAGAAACGCTACCAGCTTGGAGAACGTAGATTGGTCTAGCCTAAAGCAACTAATTCCCTATCTTACTGAGTTTAAAGGTCGTATCGCCTTAGCCTTGTCGTGCCTCATTGGAGCAAAGCTTGCCAGTGTTGGCTTACCGTTTATTCTGAAAAACATAGTTGATCAACTCAACCTTTCTAGCCCAGTGTCTGAGGCGGCGGTTTCTGCGATGGTCGTGGTGCCGGTGGCATTATTGATTGCTTATGGGCTGGTGCGGTTCTCAAATGTACTATTCGGTGAGCTACGCGACACATTGTTTGGTCGCGTGACTGAGCGCGCAATGCGTCGCGTTGGCCATCGCGTGTTTCAACATTTGCACTCTCTGGATTTGGCTTACCATTTGAACCGTCGAACGGGAGGCGTTTCGCGCGACATTGAGCGCGGGGTTGCCGGCATCAGCTTTTTAATGCGCTTCATGGTGTTTAACATCGTACCTACCTTCATCGAAATCGGCATGATTATGGTCTTACTGGTTTGGAATTACTCGGTTTGGTATGCCCTGATTGTGTTCGTTTCGGTTGTGGCCTATGTCGGCTTTTCAGTTATTGCAACAGAATGGCGCACCGATACGATTCGTCAAATGAACAGCGCTGAAAGCCAGTCAAGTACTCGATCGGTTGACAGTTTATTGAATTTTGAAACCGTGAAGTACTTCAATAATGAAGCTTACGAAGCTGACCGATATGACGAAAACCTTGCTGCTTGGGAGCTCGCGAGGCGCAAAAATCGTTTAACTCTGTTTGGTCTGAATGGCGGTCAATCATTGATTATTTCTGCGGCGGCTACCGCTTCGATGGTGTTAGCTGCGGTGCATGTTAGCCAAGGCAAAATGACCATCGGTGATTTTGTGCTGATCAATGCGTTGATGATGCAAATATTTGTGCCACTTAACTTCTTGGGGTTTGTTTATCGAGAGATGAAAGGCTCTATGGCGAATATTGACGCGATGTTTGCTCTACTGAAGATTGAGTCTTCAGTAAAAGACGCTCCGAACTCTAAAGATATTGAGGTGGATAGTGCTTCGATTGAGTTTAGGCGGGTTGGCTTTGCTTATCAGTCGGCGCGTTCTATTTTAGATGATGTGAGTTTCAAAGTAGCGCCTAAGCAAAAAGTGGCTATCGTTGGTGGTAGTGGTTCGGGCAAGTCGACCATCATGAAGCTGCTGTTTAGATTTTATGATGTTAGTTCAGGTTCCATTTTGATAGATGGTCAAGACATCGCCGATGTGTCGCAACAAAGCTTGAGGCGAGCAATTAGTGTGGTTCCACAAGAGACCGTATTGTTCAACGCCAGCATTCTCGAGAACATTGAATACGGTAATGTAAATGCTAGCGAATACGAAGTTCAGCAGGCGATTGAGATGGCTTATCTTGATGACTTTATTAAACAACTTCCCGATGGTGGTGATACCCAGGTTGGCGAGCGCGGTCTAAAGCTTTCTGGTGGAGAGAAGCAGCGAGTCGCGATCGCAAGAGCGATACTTAAACAGCCGAAAATCATGGTTTTCGATGAAGCGACATCATCTCTAGATAGTCAGGCAGAACGGCGCATTTTACATGCGATGGAG
>CAKZRZ010000092.1 GCA_937918955.1 uncultured Arenicella sp. | reverse complement strand
TTTTTGCAGCATGTCTAAGACTTGGCCGCCTTTTAAGTCGCTAACCGTCATGTGCGAAACATCGAACATGCCGCAGGCTGTACGAACGGCATTGTGCTCGTCAATTTGCGAACCATAATTGACCGGCAATGACCAACCGCCAAAGTCGACGAGTTTGCCATTTAAAGCTTGATGCTGTTCGAATAGAGGGGTTTTTTGAGGTGTATTAGTAGCGTCTTTCATATGCAAGCGGTGAACCGTTTTATAGCTAGTAGCTATTTATTAAATTGACAACAAGGGCGAACGTAGTCGACAAACACGCCTCTAAAAACTTAGCAGGGCAGTTTATTGACACTCATCTAGAATGTTCTAAATGAGCTTTCGCTCCTCTGTCCGGTTACCTGAAAGATTACCTCTTCGGTGGCCTAGTTTGAGTCTATTTCAAATTAGAAATCTACATCAATAAGCGCTCTCCAGAGTCGAGTGTTTGGGCATCATTAGCAATAAACAATGTCTAAACAAATCTGCGGTCCTTTTGCCTGAGCGGTTACGAGCACGTTGCGCCTTCGGCGGGCTTAGAGTTTAAAGCCTCTCTTCCACAGATTTTTCTCGAGACCTGATTATAAACGTTTCTGCTTTTCATGCGAGTGAATTGCGCAAAGAGCAGCTGATTATTTAAAGGGGCGGCCTCGATTTGCCGGTAATATGCTGGGCAATGGCGTAGGTCGTGCTAATGTTAAGGTGTATTATTAATGTGATGACTCACCTTCAGTGTTCGCTTTACTTATTTGGTCGTTGGCAATATGAATAGTAGATTTGGCTCAGGCCAATTAGTAGAAAAAAAGTCAGCGTCGCTGATGTTGAGCTGTGTAGATCAAGTAGGCGTTATTGCAAGCGTTGCTAATTTTTTCGCTCAACGCGGAATTAGTCTCACGGCTTGCTCTGAACACATCGATGACGGCACCTTGTTTTTACGGGTTCAATGGATGCTCAATGAGCAATGGGAAGATCAATCTTCTTTTTGTGATGACTTCGCATGTGTCTCAACAGATATGGATGCACGGTTCGATGTCAAGTTTTGCGATCGCCGCCATTCAATTGGTCTATTGGCTGCGAGCGAGACAGATGTGTTACTCAAAATTCTCAGTAAAATCAAATCAGATTCCTTCAGTGGATTAGATGTAGCTTTTATTATTGCCTGTGACGAGAGCTTGAGTAGGCTCGCTGACAGTCATGGCTTGCCATTCTTTCTAGTTGAGCAGAGCGAAGGAATCTTAAATCAAGATCGCCGTTTGTTTGATATCATTCAGCGCTACAAGTGTGATTTCCTTGGCTTGACTCAATTTCCTTATAGACTTCAAACTCAATTTCTCGAAAAATCAGCCTGCCCGATCATCAACACTGCGCCACTATCTTTAGTTTCAGCCGATGCGGCCGACCCTTATCTTCAAGCGCATCAAAAGGGGGCCAAGTTACTGGGCGCAAGTTCTTTTCTATTGTCCTCCAATTCTGCCAATCAAGGTTCAGAGCACATTGAAAGTGGCACGGTTGACAACAGTGACGAGCTGGCGACCATGGGGCCAATTGTTCATCAAGCCACATCGGCGGTCAAAAATGGTTCATCGCTTGCTGATTTACGTAAGCAAGGTAGTGAACTCGAGCAAGCGGTGTTATCTAACACATTAAAAGCGTTGCTTGAGCACCGGGTTCTACAGCATGGCAACAAGGCGATTGTATTCGACTGAGGCGCTTCTGTGGTCTGCTTATGTACTTCGCTGTGAGACGTTTGACCATAGAACAAAGCCTAGCGCTTTTAAATCGCGCCACAAGCTGTCATATTAGCCGCAATTCTAGATATTCATTAGCGCCTGTGCGCTATTTACTTCGCTTTAAGCATCATGAAATTTGATTCTCAAGGGGCGCTCGCCTCACAACACATAAAGCAACTGATTGACGACTCGGTAATCACCCTTGAAGGACCGGTTGACGATGACCAAATTCAACCTGCGAGTATTGATTTGAGACTTGGCAGTGTCGCCTATCGAGTACGCTCGTCCTTTTTACCGGGTAAAGATCGAAAGGTTAGTGAATGTCTAGAGGACATGCTGATGCATCGAATGGATTTAAACGACGGCGCTGTTCTAGAAAAATCTTGTGTTTATATCGTGCCGTTGCAAGAGGGGCTAAATTTACCGGCTGATCTAGCCGCCGCCGGCAACCCTAAAAGTTCGACAGGGCGGCTTGATGTATTTACTCGTTTAATTACCGATAACGGCACTGAGTTTGAACAAGTTCCGGCTGGTTATTGTGGCCCCTTGTATGCAGAAATCGCGCCGCTTACTTTTAGCGTTTTGGTGCGTCGCGGCTCGCGTCTATCGCAGTTGAGAATTCGTTCTGGACGCTCGAGTATTGATGACGCTGCGCACTTCGACTTGCAAAACAAAGAGCGCTTAGTAGAACTTGAGCTTAGCGCCAGCGAAGTGAAGAATGGCATTCCAGTCAGTGTTGATTTGCAAGGAGATGAAAGCGGACTGATTGGCTTTCGTGCAAAGCGTCACTCAGGCGTTATAGATGTCGATAAATCTGCGGCTCAAGCAATATCTGATTTTTGGGAGCCTTTATATGCAAGTTCTAAACAATTGATTTTGGATCCCGGCGAGTTTTATATTCTAGTATCCAAAGAAGCGGTTCACGTGCCGGTGAATTACGCTGCGGAAATGGTCCCCTATGATACTTTGGTAGGCGAGTTTCGGGTGCATTACGCAGGCTTCTTTGACCCGGGTTTCGGGGCTCCTGAAGCGGGTGGAAATGGCGCACGCGCAGTGTTGGAAGTACGTAGTTTTGATGTGCCGTTCTTGCTTGAAGATGGCCAAAATGTGGGTCGATTAGTTTACGAAACCATGCTTGAGACGCCTGATCGAATCTATGGCCAAGGAGTGCCATCAAATTATCAGGCTCAAGGGTTGAAGTTAAGCAAGCATTTTCGGATGAATGACTAGCCAAGTCATTTCTAAACGCTAAAAATCACCCTCAGGGGTGAGGCGTTTGTACGTGAGCGTTGATACATTATTAATCGACCCAAGAACGGGTCAGCGTTGTTCATACAGCGTTAATTCAAATGGAGAATTGATAATGAAAACCAATTTAAACAATACTACTTTTAGCTCTAAATCAACCGCTAAATCGACACGTTTTGTTCGCGTCGGTGTGCTAGCTAGCAGCTTACTTGCTAGCTTAGTGATCTCTAGCCCTGTCTCCGCAGCCAGCGCTTGTAAAGGCCTCGATAGCTCGGCGTGTAGCGCTAGTGCTTCTTGCGGTTGGGTAGACTCGTATCAACGTAAAGACGGTCGAACGGTAAAAGCCTTTTGTAGAACTAAATCCGGCGCTAAACGATCGAGTGCTAACAAGCCGCAAGCGTCATCTAGTGCGACGAAAAGATCACAAAACTCCGTCGCTAAAAACGGTGGGTAATTCGCGACTGTTCAGTACTAACTGAAAGCAGCTAATAGTTGTTCAGCAGAAAAGGGCCCTTAGTTTGGGCTCTTTTCATTTCTAAGCTTTATCGGCAATAAACAGCCCCCGTTTTGGGGCAGGGTAGCCTTCGATAGTCTTACTAATGTCTTGAGGATCTAGAAACTCTTTTAGTGAATGAAATTGCATCCATTCAGTGCTTCGTTGTTCATCTAGAGAGGTTACATTTTGATCCACGCAACGCGCATTTTTTAAACCCGACTCACGCATTAATTCAATCGTTTTGTCGACCGTTGTAATACTCCACACGTTACGCATTTGAGCATAACGATCATCAGGGGTTAATATGCCGCCCTCTATTTCATCGATGATGAGCGTTTCTAAGACTACTTCACCGCCAGGCTTGGTTAGCTTACTTAACTCAACAATATGATTTATGGGGTTGCGACGGTGATATAAAACGCCCATCGAAAAAACAGTGTCGAACAAAGGCATCTCGCTAGGCATGTCTTCGATACCTATCGGTAGAAAATCAAAGTTCAAATTTTTTGCGTACTTTTGAATCGCTAAGTGCTGCACCATAAATCGCATCGAAGGGTCGATCCCGAGTACGTAGTCGGCACCGTCGCCAAGCATTCGCCAACAGTGATAGCCAGTCCCGCAGCCGATATCAAGAACCCTGCGGCCATTTAAGGAATTTAAATGTGGACTTACTCTTTGCCACTTCCAATCTGAGCGCCACTCCGTGTCGATGAATGTGTCGAATATTTGATACGGGCCTTTGCGCCACGGCTTAAGGGCGAATAAGCCCTCATGTAATCGCTGCCGTTGTTCTAAGCTAATACTATTTTTACTTCCGAAAGTTACGGTGTCTTGCTTAAGTAATTGAGACTCGCTCGACAAATCGGGCAGGGAGTTCACTATATCAAGCCATCCCGCTAGATCACCATGACGCTTGAAGTCAACGCGTTCATCGAGAGCGCTTTTGAAGACGCTATGCCATTGCTCAAACTCGGGCCTTGCAAAGAAAGGAGAGAAGTCGATTGTTGTTGAAGTCATTTAATCGCGAGTATTGAAATAAATTGTAGGTTTTGAACCCAAGGCGTAATAATTCTGAAGCCCGCGTTCTTGAGTCGTTGAGTGTGCGCCTCCAGTGTCTCAGGGATTAATACATTCTCAATCGCATCGCGCTTTTGCGCAATCTCTAGCTGACTATAGCCTTGGTCGGCTTTGAACTGATGATGGATATTGATCAAGGCTTGATTGGTTGCGTCGTTATCAAATGATATTTTTTCCGATAACACCAGAAAGCCATTACTATGAAGCCCATCGTAGATGTGCTGAATTAATGGGTCTCGGTGTTCGAGGGCTATGAATTGCAGGGTGAAATTCATTAACACCATCATTGCTGATGAAATTTCGGATGCTAGAAGGTCTTGCTCAATTAGTTCAGCATCTGTGATTTGGTTCTCGAGTAGGCCTATATTTTGTCGCGCTTGGTCGATCATTGCGGCGGAGTTATCAATTCCTACGATAGTGGTGTTCTTGACTTCAGGATCTAAACCTTGCGCCATCGCGATCATGCCGGCACCTAGTGAGCAGCCTAGATCATAATAGCGGGCTTGTTTTTCAATTTCATGAGAGCTTTGGCATTGGCGAGTTAAGGTTGGCAACATCTCGAGAATTTGTTGATAGCCAGGAACAGATCTTGAGATCATGTCTTCAAATACCGTTGCCACGCGTTCATCAAAAACGAAGCTGCCGCGCTTGGCTCGCGGTTGATTGTCGAGAGCCTGGTAAATCTGATCTTTGTTGCTCATAGAATTGCGTAAATAATTGTTGCTGTTGGAGACAAGCTTGCGGGCTGATTATAGTCTAAAATGGTCGCTCTCTATATTTGCCAGTGTCTTAATTTACTTGGCCGTTGAAAGTCATGTCACTTAGATTAAAGTCTCTAATACTCTATTCGCAAAGCCTATCGCATGATTAATCAAGTATTTTCTATTGTTGCTCCGCTTTTCATCATTGCTGCGGTTGGCTATTTCTATGGTTCGCGAGTGCGTCCGGAAATGCGAATCACTAATCAGCTGATCATGGATATTTTCATGCCTGCCTTGATTTTTCACGTGATGATTCAGGATGACTTTTCGCCACTTCAATATACCAATCTGATGTTCGCGGGCATGTTGCTAATGTTGTTTTCTGGTGTGGTGGCATTTTTTCTTAGTAGAGTATTGGGTTTTTCGTGGCGGGCATTTGTTCCGTCAGCTATGTTTTCAAACTGGGCCAATTTAGGCCTGCCACTCTATGTCTTTGCGCTTGGTGAGCAAGCGCTTGGCGCTGGAGTGATGTTGGTTGTCGCTGGAAATTTATTGTGTTTCACCATTGGTACCTATATCTATTCTGGGCGTCTGAGCGGCTTTGAGGTTCTCAAAACCCCAATTATTGTCGCAGTGATCTTAGGTGGCGCAATTAATGCATTAGGCTTGAGTCTTCCGCAAGCAATCGATATGCCGATCGAAATGATGGGGCAGGTTGCTATACCCTTGATGTTATTTTCACTAGGTGTTCGCCTTACGCGAGTTACGTGGCATGACTCTAAAGCAGGCATTGTGATGGCGGCATTTTGTCCGATTGTCGGCGTATTCTTAGCAGTGTTTCTCTGTCAACTTGTGCACTTAAGTCCACTGCATCAAAGCATTCTAATTTTGTTCGGAGCACTGCCTCCAGCAGTGATTAATTTCATGCTTGCCGAGCAATATAATCGTGATCCTGAAACGGTTGCGTCGATGGTGTTGATTGGCAATATCGCTTGCGTTATCAGTTTGCCGTTGGCTCTGTGGTTTGTGCTGGCCGGGACGGGTTAACTTAGCGCGTCAATCATAGCTTACGTCGCTGCTGTCACAAAGAAGTGGTAAGCTCGTGCAGTTGACGGTAATCGGCTTGCATTTTTTTTGTTTGACGTTAGTCTTGCACACCTAAGCAAAGCTGGTTCGATTCCTTAAGTTTATCGACTGGTTTTTTAACTAATACTTCTAATTGATCCACCTAAGATAGTTAGTAATTGATGGCGTATAGAGTTCGCCGAGAAGAAATATGATTCAACAGCCAAGTTATAGTTACGAAGACATTATCGCGCATGGAAATGGCGAGTTACCCGAGCAAGACATTTCGCGTTTGCCGTTGCCCCCAATGTTGATGTTTGACCGCATTACGTCTATCACTCAAGACGGCGGTGAATTTGGCAAAGGCAAGGTCATTGCCGAACTGGATGTCACGCCGGAGCTTTGGTTTTTTGACTGTCATTTTAAAGGTGACCCAGTTATGCCTGGCTGCCTCGGTCTAGACGCTGTTTGGCAATTAGTCGGCTTCTTCTTATCGTGGAGCGGAGGTCCAGGCAAGGGCCGAGCTTTAGGTGTTGGAGAAGTAAAATTCACTGGTCAGGTGGAGCCAGATGCGAAAAAAGTACGCTATGAAATTGATATGAAGCGCGTAATCTCAAGACGCCTATACATGGGTATTGCAGATGCCAGTGTTTATTGTGACGACGAGTTGATTTATAGCATGAATGACCTAAAAGTTGGCTTGTTTGGTGCCGACGGCAAGTAGTTTTAGAATAGATAAATAAATACCCGAAGAGACCCATTGCGATGAAAAGAGTTGTAGTAACCGGTATGGGCATTGTTTCAAGCTTAGGAAACGATGTTAAAGAAGTAACGAATAGTCTGAGAGAAGGTAAGTCTGGCATTCAGTTTTGTGATGATTATGCAGAGCTCGGTATGCGCAGTCATATCGCGGGCCGTGTTCATCTTGATCAAAAAGAGTTGATTGATCGTAAGCATCTACGTTTTATGGGTGATGCTGCGGCGTTTAGCTATATTGCGATGCAGCAGGCGATTGAAGACGCAGGACTAGACCTCGAAGAAATCAAAAGCCCTAAAGTCGGTCTGATCACAGGGTCTGGTGGTGGTTCGCCGGCAAATAATATTCTTGCGGCAGAGGTCGCCAAAGAACGTGGTGTTAAGCGAGTTGGGCCTTATGCGGTTCCTAAAACTATGGGCAGTACCACATCGGCTTGTTTATCAACGATGTTTGGTATTCAAGGCACGAGTTATTCCATCAGCTCGGCATGCTCAACCAGCGCGCATTGCATTGGTCATGCAGCGGATTTAATTCGTGGCGGTCGTCATCACACTGTGTTTGCTGGCGGGGGTGAAGAAGAGCATTGGACTATGTCAATTTTGTTTGATGCCATGGGCGCAATGTCGAGTAAGTATAACGACACGCCAACCGAAGCCTCGCGTACTTATGACGCCAATAGAGACGGGTTTGTGATTGCAGGCGGAGGTGGTATTTTAGTGCTTGAAGAATATGAGCATGCGGTCGCTCGTGACGCAAACATCGTCGCTGAAGTCGTTGGTTTCGGCGCTACTTCCGATGGCTACGATATGGTTGCACCATCAGGCGAAGGCGCAATACGCTGTATGCAACAAGCTATGGAAACGGTTGAAGGCCCAGTCGATTACGTTAATACGCATGGCACCAGCACACCAGTTGGTGACGTTAAAGAGCTTGAGGCTCTCAAAGCGGTGTTTAGTGACAAGATGCCATTCATTAGTGCAACTAAAGCTCTTTCGGGTCACGCTCTTGGAGCGGCAGGCGTGCACGAAGCGATTTATTCATTAATCATGATGAAGGAAAAGTTTCTCGCAGCGTCGGCAAATATTAAAGAGCTGGATGCCGCTGCGGTTGGCTTGCCTATTTTGCTAGAGAATCTGAACCAAAAAGTAAAAACAATGATGTCTAATAGTTTTGGCTTTGGTGGTACTAATGCGACCCTAGTTTTTCAAGATATATAGTTTTTCAAAGCGTTTAGCGCATAGCTATACCGCTTGGTTTTTACGCAATTGGGCGTTCAATTCTCAAATTGAACGCCCAATTTTTTGCCCTTATCTTCACATTTTATCTACCCAAGCCTCACGTCTTTAGGGTACCCTCGCGCGCAGTATTTATCAGAATTGATAGAAAGCGTTTATGAATCATAATTCTCAATATCAGCATGCGACCGTTCTTGGTTATTGGCTATTATTTTGTGCCGCTGTGGTCTATTTGATGGTAGTTGTCGGGGGTATTACCCGATTGACCGAATCTGGTTTATCGATGGTTGATTGGAAACCCATTATGGGAATCATCCCGCCAATTGGTGAGCAAGCATGGATGGCTGAATTTAATCAATATCGTAAGTCGCCAGAATACTTATTGGTAAACAAAGGAATGTCTCTTGATGAATTTAAAAACATTTTTTATTGGGAGTACGGCCATCGAGTATTAGGGCGAGTCATTGGCATGATATATCTGTTTCCCTTGATACTCTTTCTAATCAAAGGGATGGTGCCAAAAGCTTGGTATGGCCGCTTGTTCGGGCTTCTTGTATTAGGTGGGCTGCAGGGTTTGATGGGGTGGTACATGGTTAAAAGTGGCCTAGTGGACGTGCCTGATGTCAGTCAATATCGTCTCACTGCACATCTCGGGTTGGCTCTGCTTATTTTTGCCGCAATGCTATGGTTCGCGCTGGACTTTTTACGTGGCGACCGTGTTACTCAAAAAGCCTCCGTTGGTTATGTAAGGTCGACCGGACTAGTTGTAGTAATTGTTTCCATTATGATACTTAGCGGTGGTTTCGTTGCTGGAACCAAGGCTGGGTACATTATCAATACTTTCCCAACCATGAATGGCGAATGGCTGCCTAGCGGCTGGTTGGCCATATCGCCTGCCTGGAAAAATCTATTTGAAAACCCGGTGATGATTCAATTCATACATCGGAGTATCGCGGTATTAGTTGTGATAGCTGTACTAAGCAGCTTCGTTCTCTCCCTAAAACAGCGCTTTACTACGCTAAATGGTTTGGTTGTTTTGATTATGATGGTGCAAGTTTGTCTGGGCATAAGCGCTTTAGTTTTGAAGGTGCCATTGGCGCTCGGTGCGGCGCATCAAGCCGGCGCGGTTGCTTTGCTGGCCTCAGCCTTGTTAGCGGCGCATCTCGCGCGCAAGGACAAGGCGTAGTAAACCCGGCCGCTGAGTTTGCCTCGCGGCCCTCAAAGTATTGCGTAGAAAGTGAGAGCTAGATCTTCTCAGATATTTGCGTCATTACTCGCGCGGTAAGCTTCATTGCAGTCTTGACCATGCCTGGTAGCTCCGCAGCTCCGTTGTCGATCGCCATCTCAGCATGTTTGGCTTCATCTTCTGCCATTTGAGCCACAATCGCGCGGCTGATCGTGTCTTCCTCTGGAAGGCGGTCTAAGTGCGATTCAAGGTGCTCTACAACTTGGCGTTCAGTTTCTGCCAAAAAGCCCAAGCTCCATCGATCGCCTGCTAGGCCAGCACCGACACCGAGAGCAAATGATCCAAGGTACCAGAAAGGGTTCAAATAGCTAGTGTGGCTATCGAGTTGTTCTATTCGGCGAAAGCACCAGTTTAGATGATCGATTTCTTCTTCTGCCGCCTCATTCATTTTCTCTCGTACGTCGGCTGAGCGTGAAGTGAGTGCCTGGCCTTGGTAAAGCGCTTGAGCGCAAACTTCGCCAACATGATTCACTCTCATTAGTGCTGCAGATCGATCTTTAAGCACGGTTTGATTCTGAATAGGATCGATATCATGCTGGTCGGCCGGCGATGCCCTGTTGGCCGATGGGCGAACAAAGGTGCTACGAAGACCGTGGTCAAGCTTGCTAAATAGTTGGTCGATGAAATTTGCTGGATTATGTTGAGTCATGGTGAATATTTCTGCGTCATTGCATGAGTTCAATTATATATTGCTGATTGCGAGATGTGGGTGATGTTTGCTTGATTTCAGTTATGTAACAAAATTTAACCATGAAACATAGTTATAACATGAATGATGGGTAATTATAATTCAATACAATCAATTGCTTGTAGCTATTTCTTGCTCTTTGTGTTGCGTCTATTTTCTTTGACTAAACCCACTTGCCTGGTTGATAATACACTCATCAGATAGATAGCTGATTGCAGCGCTAACTGACGACAAGTTTCAGAGTTTGTTTATTAATTTAAGCAAATTCGTTCATCTCCTCCATCCTCCTTTGGTGGTTTGGGCGCGGCATAAGTCCGCGCCTTTTTTTTGCCTACAGGATGTAGGCATGTCGAATTCGCCGGGAGCGAAATTCGAGTCTATGCAAACCACCAATCCTCATTCAAAAAAAGTTGGATCCGAGAGGTCGGGTCATATCATGGATATAGGCATGTCGAATTCGCCGGTAGCGAAACTCGGCTCAAAGCAAGCCCCGAAAACTCTATTCGCAAATAAAAGTACCGTTTCGACCGTGGCTTACTGGGTTTAGTCATTAGCAAGGCCGAGAAATACTTGGAATGCGTCATATATTGCTGGAAACACCGTATTTATTGCTATTTAAGCCATGCTTGGCTTGCTAATCAGCCTGCTCTCCCTCATAATCGCGCGTCCTTGCAGGGTTCTCTGCTTGGAACCGTTATTGGCCCTTGGTTACAGAGCTCGGGTGGTAACAAAGAATTTAACCGTAGATGAGATATTTATCATGAAAACATTTTCTGCAAAGCCAGCAGACGTGAAACGCGAGTGGTACGTTATCGACGCCGATAACAAAGTGCTAGGCCGTGTCGCGACTGAAATCGCACTTCGATTGCGTGGCAAACATAAGCCTGAATACACCCCTCACGTTGACACTGGCGATCATATCGTTGTGATCAATGCTGACAAAATTGCCGTAACAGGTAATAAAGAAGAAGGCAAAATTTACTACCGTCACACTGGTTTCCCAGGTGGTATTAAAGACGTAAATGTTCGTAAGTTGCGTGAGCACGCACCTGAGCGAATCATTGAAAATGCAGTGCGTGGCATGTTGCCTAAGAACCCATTGGGTCGCGCTATGTTCAAAAAATTACACATCTACGCAGGTCCTGAGCACAAGCATCAAGCTCAAGAACCTAAAGTACTTGAAGTTTAAGGAGAGAAATCAATGGCAACTTCAGAAGTTTATCTAGGTACCGGCCGTCGTAAATCATCGACTGCACGTGTACGCATCCAATCTGGCGCTGGTACTATTACTGTAAACCAACGTCCTCTTGATGAGTATTTTGGCCGTGAAACAGCACGTATGGTTGTTCGTCAGCCATTAGTACTGCTTGATATGGAAGGCAAATTCGACATCAACGTAAACGTACAAGGCGGCGGCGGTAGCGGCCAAGCTGGTGCGATTCGTCATGGTATTACTCGTGCTCTATTGTCTTATGACGAAGAGTTACGCGGTCAACTACGTGCAGCGGGCTTTGTTACTCGTGACGCTCGTGAAGTTGAGCGTAAGAAAGTGGGTCTTAAAGGCGCTCGTCGTCGTCCACAATTTTCAAAACGTTAATCGAGTTTTCGATTTCGTTTGCACTCTTATTCAGAGTACCTGGAGAGCCGGCCTAGAGCCGGCTTTCTTATGTCTGTTCGATACACAAAGATAGTAGTTTTATCTGGCGAAAAAGGACATATAGTGTTGACTGTGAGTTAAATCAATCTACACTTGGCTTGGTTGAAATCGATCGTATTTAAGGTTTGAAAACTCTGTGCAAAAGATAAAAATAGGCATCATTGGTGGTACTGGTTATACCGGCGTAGAATTATTGCGCTTGTTAGTGGTACACCCGCGCGCCGAGGTGGCGTTAATCACTTCGCGTTCTGAGGCTGGCAAGCAAGTTGCTGACTTGTTTCCAAGCTTGAGAGGCTTTACTGATTTGGCGTTTAGCAAGCCTGAGCCGTCATCTTTCAATGATTGTGATGTGGTTTTTAGTGCCACACCGAATGGCATCGCAATGACACATGCACGTGAGCTGCTTGAGAACGGTGTTAAGTTGATCGATTTGGCGGCTGATTTTCGAATAAAAGACATCGATGTCTGGAGTCAATGGTACGGCATGGAGCACGCGTGCCCCGAACTCGTTGAGCAAGCCGTGTACGGCTTGCCTGAAGTCAACAGAGCCACTGTCAAGACTGCTTTAATTGTTGCCAATCCTGGGTGCTACCCGACAGCGACAACTTTGGGTTTTTTACCACTAGTGGAAAATGGGCTCGTTGATGTATCAGACCTCGTTGCCGATACTAAATCAGGCGTAACGGGTGCAGGTCGTGGCGCAAGTGTTGCGAACTTGTATTCAGAGGTGAACGATAGTTTCAAAGCTTATGCGGTTGGCGGGCACCGACATCACCCTGAGATAAGTCAGAACTTATCGGCTGCCACTGCCGACAAAGTCAATCTTACTTTTGTACCGCACCTCACTCCGATGTTGAGAGGCATTCATGCCACGCTTTATGCCAACTTAGCTGATCCTAGCCTGCCTTTAGAGCATGTGCACGAGCTGTATCAACAGCGTTATCAGAATGAGCCATTCGTTGATGTGTTGCCATTAGGCTCGCACCCTGATACTCGTTCAGTGAAAACGTCGAACATGTGTCGAATCGCGTTGCACAAGGCAGGTGGCTCTGGCAAATTAGTGGTATTGTCCGTGATTGACAATTTAACCAAAGGCGCCGCTGGTCAGGCGATTCAAAATATGAATATCATGTTTGATCTCGACGAATCGACGGGTTTAAATAGCCCCGCTGTTCAGCCTTGAGTCTTTTGAATTAACCTGTTTAGAATCACTCAAATTTAAGCAATTATTATGCTGCGAAAGTCAACAAACGACCTTACTATAAAGCCTAAGATGTCACGAAATACCGTGATGGTCTTGTTGATTGGCGGTGCGTTTTTGTTATTCGCATTGCTCTATTTTGTATATGGTTACGGGGTTCGATCGGGTCATGATCGATATCAGCAAGACCAAGCTATGATTGGTCAACTAAACCAAACGATCACAGGCTTACGGCTTGATTTGTCAGTGGCTCAAGAAGGTTTGATTTTTTCAAAGCGTCAGCTACAAATTCAAGAAGAGGCTTATACGCAAATGAGTAAGGCTTATGCCAACTCAGAGCAAAAAAATAGTGTACTTGGCTCTCGTTTAGATTTTTACCGAAGTATTATTTCGCCCGAAGACGGCCAGTCTGGGCCAGCTATACAAGAACTTACCCAAAGCTTTAGCCAAGGTAAATTAGCTTTCGACATCACCTTGGTACAAGCTATTAAGCATAAGCATCAAGTTCGCGGCAGCTTGCGCGTAACGCTTTTTGAAAATGACGTCGCGACCGCTCAATGGCCGGTATCCAGCGAGCGGAGTGTAAGCTACCAATATTTTAAGCAGGTATCGGGCTCAATCGATAAGCAAAGTATTGCCGATAATGCCAAGTTTAAGGTCGAATTTAATCTGCAAGACGGTGAGACATTGCAGCGTTGGTTTAAGGTCAATAATGCCTCAGCGGTCACTGATAATAACAATAACCCTACGGCTGGCTAGGAAAAGCAAAGCCGCCGTATAGAATTAATTTGAAGGTCAACAATGATGAAGCGTAATAAAGAAAAGGTAAGCAAGCCAGTTGAAACAATTGACACCTTAATTGGTGCAGGCTCGATTCTACAGGGCGACTTAGAGTTCACAGGAGGTCTGCGCGTCGACGGTCACATTAAGGGTCACGTTTCAGCGCAAGACAGCAATAATGGAACTTTGGTTTTAAGTGAATCTGGCATTATTGAAGGCGATGTTAATGTGCCTCATGTTGTGATCAATGGTACGGTGAAGGGTAATATCGCTTCAAATGGCCACGTTGAATTGCAGTCAAATGCGAACATTAGTGGCGATATACACTATAAAGCAGTTGAGATGGAGTTAGGCGCGGTACTAAATGGGAGCTTGGTTTCAGATGTGAGCAGCCCTGTTTATGATGTTGCTGCACCCAAAGGGGATAAAAAGGCCCAAGAGAAATAGTCGAACGAGGCTCAATTCAGTTATGGCATTAGCTGTTCTGCACTTGAGATTAACGTCCAAGGCCTCATAATAACGCTTGAGAGCGCACTTAGTTAGCCTCGCTAACCTCGATATAGAGAGAATTTATCATGATTAATGTTGAACAAGCGCCAAGCGCGGCGACCCCGTTAGATTTCACTACGGCTGCGGCAAGTAAAGTTGCTGAGTTGATTGAAGAAGAAGCTAACGACGAATTAAAGCTACGTGTTTACGTGCAAGGCGGTGGCTGCTCCGGTTTTCAGTACGGGTTTACTTTTGACGAAGAGCAACAAAGTGACGATACAGCGGTTGATCGTGATGGAGTTCGTTTGCTTGTTGATCCTATGAGTTTTCAGTACTTAATTGGTGCCAAGATTGACTATAAAGACGATCTCGACGGAGCGCGTTTTATCATTAACAATCCTAATGCGAGCACGACCTGTGGTTGTGGTTCTTCTTTCTCTGCTTAGTCGTTAAAAACAGCTAGTCGTTCAAAGGCGATTTATGCTGTTTTCGATAAAGACTGGAGATCACCTAGCTGCCTTTGCACACAATTGCTAAGGCTGACGCCGAGGCGAGTACTTCTCACCCAAAACTACCTGCTCGCGAGCCCCGGTCACACTCGGCAAATTGCTCTTTATCGAGTGTTCACAACAATAGCCTAGCCAAGCAAAGCCTGCTGCTTCAACCCAGTCGGCAGGAATGCCCAAGCTGTCGCTTGGCGCAATGTTTTGTTCCCCTAACAAATCTTCTAAGCACTGCATAATTAACCGATTACGCGCGCCTCCGCCACAGATATACGTTCGAGCGTCTTTGGATTCATCGCTGAGCTCTTTAATTGCACTAACAATGGTTGTGGCGGTTAACTGAGTTAAGGTTGCTTGCACATCAGCGGTTGGAATTTCATCAATTTTCGGGTAAGCCTTCTCTAACCATTCTAAATTAAAGTAATCTGTTCCGGTGCTTTTAGGGTGCGCTAGTGAGAAGTAGGGTTCCTTGAGTAGCGCTGCCAATACTTCATTATTTACGTTGCCACTCGCTCCCCATGCTCCATTAGCATCATAAGGTTTTCCGAGAGTGCGTTCGATCCATTGATCCAGCAATACATTACCAGGACCCGTATCAAAACCTACAATACTTGACCCTAGTCGGCTGATGTTTGAAATGCCACCAATATTAACAATGAAAGTGTTCCCATCAGTATCACAACGAGAGCCTTGGCCGTTGAATACCGCATTGTGGAAGGCTGGCATCAGTGGCGCACCTTGCCCTCCAACTTGTAGATCAGCTTGGCGAAACTGGCTATAGGTCACAATGCCTGTGAGGTCGGCAATGATTTGGCCATCGCCTAGTTGTAGGCTATAAGGTGGTTCAGCATTCGGTTCATGTTTAACCGTTTGCCCATGGTTTGCCACACCGCTAATTTGTTCACGCGATACGCCAGCCTTTGCAATTAATTTCTCAACCGCTTTGGCATACAGGGGAGCTAAACTCTGATGCAAGGCAGAGTCTTGGTTTCGAAATAGAGTGCTATTGTTTTGCGCTGCGTGATTTATTTGCTGGCGCACATCCTCGGAAAACTCGCAAAACAGCGTATCGATAACCGAGAGCTGCTCGGCCGATTCAAAGGACACCAAAGCAGCATCGATCCCATCAATGCTGGTGCCCGACATTAAGCCAATATAAAGCTCATTTTTCATCACGATCGAGTGTCTTCATCGATGTGATCTACAAAGATTTGTTTTGAGTCGTCGCTTTGGCCAATTGATACTCACGCAATAGACCATCAAGTTCCTGTTGACGGGCTTGTGCAATTTGGTCAAATTCTGAGCGGCGAGCTTTAGCAACTGATGACGCTTTTGGTGTTTTGTAGGTTAGAGAATTACGGTGAACTCCGTCGACTCTGAATTCATAATGTAGATGCGGGCCAGTCGAATAACCCGTGGTTCCGACATAGCCGATAACTTGGCCTTGTTTTACCCGCGTGCCCGCACGAATGCCTTTAGCAAAACCTTTCATATGCGCATAGAGCGTACTGAATCGGCCAGCATGATTTAATACCACGGTATTGCCGTATCCGCCTTTGCGACCGGCTGAACGAACTTTTCCATCGGCGGTAGCGCGAATTGGGGTTCCACGAGCGGCTGCGTAATCGACCCCTTTGTGAGCTTTCCACTTCTTTGAAATCGGGTGTTTACGGCGACCAAATCGAGAAGAGATTCGGCTAAATTCAACTGGTGAGCGTAAAAAAGTGCCCAGCATGCTTTCACCTTCTGGCGTGTAATAACTTGCTTCGCCTTCTTCGTTTTCAAAACGAATAGCTCTGTAGGTCTGACCCTGTGTAGTGAATTCGGCTGCCAGTATCTTACCGTCAGATAGCTTGGTGCCATTGAGATGATGCTCGTCGTAGATAACGTGGAATGAATCACCACGTCGGATGTCTTGCACAAAGTCGATGTCCCATCCAAAGATGCGAACCATCTCCATAATAAAGTTATTGCTCAAACCCGCTTCATTGGCTGAAAGATAGAGCGATGAATTGATTTCGCCCGATACTTTTTTTTGCACAGTTTGATAGGCGAGCTCTTCAATA
>CAKZRZ010000091.1 GCA_937918955.1 uncultured Arenicella sp. | reverse complement strand
GGGCGGTGAAGACCGTTGCTTGGAGCTCAGCGGTAACAAAATTTTGGTGGGATATACCGCTTCAAAAGTGCTAGCGCTTAAGAAAAATCAGCCCGAACTATATCAGCGCCTTGATTCTATTTTGCTGCCACACGACTACCTGAATTTTTGGCTAAGCGGTGAACGCACTATGGAGCTGGGCGATGCGTCTGGCACTGGCTTTTTAAACATAAGCACACGCGAGTGGTCGTCAGATATTTTAGCTGCGATAGATTCAGAACGAGACCTGAAAGGCTGTTTACCTCCGCTGCTCGACAGCACTGATCTTGCCGGCAAACTAAGCGAAGTGGCGGCACAGAAAACTGGTTTGCCTGCCGGTATTCCGATTGCCGTTGGTGGAGGAGACAATATGATGGGCGCGATCGGTACCGCTAACCTTAGCGCTGGACGCACCACTATCAGTTTAGGTACTTCAGGCACGGTGTATGCCTACGCTGACCACTCAGTTATTGATGATGCGGGTAATATTTCTGCGTTCTGCTCGTCGACCGGAGGATGGATGCCATTGTTGTGCACAATGAATTGCACAGTAACGACAGAGCTCACCCGAAAGCTGCTTGATCTTGAGATTGCCGACTTCGATAAAACGATTACACAGGCAGCTATAGGTTCAAGTGGCGTGATCACGCTGCCATTTTTTAATGGCGAGCGAACGCCGAACCTACCCAACGCTAAAGGCTGCATTTTAGGTTTAGACAGTAACAATATGACGCCTGAGAATTTGCTCAGATCCGCTGTCGAAGGCGCGAGCTTTGCCTTGAAATTTGGAGTCGACGAACTCACTCGTTTAGGCGTTAAAACTGAGCAAATCGTACTCACCGGTGGTGGATCAAATAGCCCTGCTTGGCGGCAAATGATCGCAGACATCATGAATGCTGAAGTGCTTATCATGCGCAATAACGAAGGCGCTGCATTCGGCGCTGCGCTTCAGGCATTTGCGGCACTCAATAATTCATCCTGCACACAAGAATTATTGGCAGACCATTACGAATTTGATGATTCTAAGAGCTGCCAGCCCAAGGCTGAAAATGTCGATGCCTATTCGTCAGCTTATCAACAATACTTAGCCGCCGTTAATCAACTCACGCCACTATTTATACACTAAGCTCGCTAGGTTAAACACTAAGCACGCTATGCGAATATAAACACTGACTTTCAGTTAACAAACAGGCCTGAGAGTTAGTGCCCGTTGTGGCAACATTTAACCGATAAGTAACTCGGTAGTTACACTCGGCGTACCAAGATTACCCAATCTTGTTTTGTAGTCGTCGGGGCTTGTCCTAAATTGACCTTGGAGCCACCGGTAAGTACTTCAACTTCTCCAAGTTGCAGCTCGCCGCCATATAATGGATCAAACCAATGCAAACTAAAGTTGCCATTTGCAGCGCTTAGATCGAGTGTCGCGCCTTCAGCGTTGCTTAAATAGGCGACATAAATCTCGCCTTCTTTTGCAAAACCATATGCCGATTTTTGACCAAGATCAGCTACTACTGCATCGCCGCTCGGCCCACCGTTCTCAGGATGATCTTCAGGCAATAGTTCTGAATCGCCTACTTGAGAAATCAACGCGTTGTTTGGCGTCATTTCCCAGTATGGAAGATAGTTTTCGAAAAAGTCTCTGGCATGTTTACTTAGTTCCCAAAGGCGCTGACGTGGACGCCAGTCTTCAGCCGTGAGATCAGTGCCATCATGCTTAGCACCAAAATACCATTCAACACCTGCACCACCGCCGAGCAATGTTCCCCATAGCACCCAATGACGAAGGCGCTCGTGATCGGGGTCTTCGGCGTCGGTAATTGCGCCATGTTGCCAGGTGCCAATTTCATCCATGCCAATCAACCATTCTTTGCCGGCAGCTTTTGACCTTGCGCGCCACTTTTGAATTTCACCATTGACCATGGCACGCTTTTCTACTTGAAATGATAAGCCGTCAAGTGCTACCTGACCGAGCTGTGGGGCGACTATTTCTTCTTTGTGTTTTGGTGTGGAGTGCGTATGTAAGAGCACCGTATGATCATAAGGATCATATTCTTCGAAATAGTTCGACATGTCTGTGCGCTGTTGATCATTCTGGCCGATGGGCGAAAATGGTACTGGGCCGTTTTCTTCCCCTAGGTTCCAAACTAAGCCCGGGTGGTGACTAAAGCGTGCGATCAATTCGTTTAGATAGAGTGTTCGCTGCGGGCCCATTTCGCCATCATCGAACAAGCGCTCATTCTCTGTTTCTTGAATAGTGGCATGTAACAAAATACCCTTTGACTGCATGTGCTCAAATACAATATTCCATTGCTCTAGCTTGCTCACATCAAAACGTGTGAAATCGTCGTGGCTTACAAAAGGCCAGACGTCTTTACCATCGCCATTAATATTCATGGTAAGAAAGTAGTTACTATTCATACCTTGTGACGCAAGATAATTGTAGGCTCCGATCAGCGCTTTACCTTTATTATTCTGCCAAGTTGGGTCACCTATTTGCCAATCTTTGAGGTGCGGTTCAAAGCGGTGAAGCTGATCACTGGTCGAGGCCTCTCCTTCACGTTCGTTAGTTCCATGTTGATAAGTTCCATCAAACTCATGGAAGCCTAAGATATTCTCGGGGCTATTCGCACCAGCCTTTATCCAATATTCGCCATTATCACGAAAACGAAAATACGGGCCATCGGCAGCGAGAAAGCCTTTTTCTCGAAAGTCTGGCGCTTCTTTATCGCTGTCTACAACATAAAACTCTCCCTTGGCATTAGTAATCTCTATGGTTTGAGCGGTATCTAGGTTTTCACCAATGGAGATATTTTCTGCAGTACGCAGCACTGCCGAATAGACCCATCGCCCTTTTATGTGTGGTGTAAAGCGAACTCTCCACACTTTGCCACTATCAGCACTAGTATTTGCCGCATCACCGTCGGCAGCGTAAAAACCACGCACAGTTCGTTTGCCGAGTTGATTCACAAATTCAATATCAAGGCGATAATCAGTGAAAGGGTTTGGCGTACCAGTTTCAGATAGCTCAGGGCCTTCAAAGTCGATGGTTACCGTGTGCCAATTTTGATGAACATCTAAGCTGTTATCCGATGCATCACTCGTTGAAGTATTTGAAACTGCGACAGCGGCCTCATCGCTTTGAGGTAGTTCTAGTCGCTCAATGGTATCAAGCTCAGGGCCACCACCTCGATTTGCTGAACCAGAAGCGATATAAACGTAATCACCAGCTATCGCAAAACCCGTACCATGTCGAGCCGTGACAGGGTCAGGCCATCGACGCCATGTTCGGCTTACCGTATTGAAACTGTCCATCTCAAAATGCGAAAATTGCTGAGTATGACTCTCTCCACCGGCCACTATTATTTCGTCACCCCAAGCTAGCACACTATTGCCAGCTCTTAGAGTCGGCAAAGCCATGCTTTGTTTTACAGGCTCCCAACGTTTAGTTTTTAAATCAAAAGCCTCGCCGTATTTAACAAGCAGCTCCAAGACTTGATTTGTGCTCTGACGACTGGTGCGACCTCCAAACACATAGAGCTTATCTTTTTGCACAACGGCCTGAACATGGTCTCTAGCAAAGCTCGCGTCAGTTAGGGCAGTCCAGTCGCCCGTCGCAGGATCGTATTCGTCTAGCCAAGGGACATAGCCATCTAGATGGCCATTTTTAATACCGCCGACAATATAAATCTTACCGTCATAAACTACCGCTCCGGCTGCGCCACGACGCCGTGATTCTGGGATTTCGTGAAGCGTTTCAAAAGTATCACTTGACGGATAGTAAGCGATCACATTGGCTAGTGGTGTTTCATTAGGATATTCGCCTGTCATCGCGCCAACTATATAAATCGCTTCTCCAACTGAAACCGCCTGGAAGTGATTAATCTCTAACGGCGTTTTCGATCTGGCGCTCCATGTTGATGTCTCAGGATCAAAAACATCAACTGGGTTGATGCGCCGACCACCGAGTAAATACAACAAACCTTTGTGTTCTACAAACGAGGCTTCGTGGCGAGCAGTAGGTTCGCCCTTGGCATTAACAATTTCCCACTGCCAATTATCTTGACCTTCATTATCGGAATTATCGGATGATGAACACGCTTGCAAAAATAATAAAAACGCAGCGTATAGAACCATGGAAATTGGTTTTCTTAGACTGAGCATAATGACAATAGAGTTATTGTTAACGATGTCTCGAGCACGCAAACATTTAGGCAGGCGCAGCCCATTGGCGTTATGCCAACAGCGAGGTACCAAACCAGTTTACAGAAAAGCCTGGCACCCATCCAAGAAAATAATTTTTTAAATTAAAGACCTAGGCTTGATCTCCGATGAATCCGCCCGACTGCCGACTCCATAAGCCCGCGTAGACCCGGCCGGCCTCGACTAGCTCAGCGTGTGTTCCTTGCTCAACGATGCTGCCATTGTCGATGACTATCAATCTATCCATTTTTGCAATAGTTGATAGACGGTGCGCAATGGCTAATACGGTTTTGCCTTCCATTAGCTGCTCAAGTTGCTCTTGAATTGCGCCCTCTACTTCTGAATCAAGCGCGGAGGTAGCTTCATCCAATACCAAAATTGGTGCGTTTTTAAGTATCACTCTCGCGATCGCAATACGCTGACGTTGGCCACCTGAAAGCTTAACACCTCGCTCGCCGACCTTCGCATCTAGACCATGATTACCTTCACTGTCTTGAAGTTCATCAACGAAGTCGTCGGCCTTTGCCATGGCAATGGCATCAATGAGCTCGGCTTCAGTCGCGCTTGGTCGCCCGTAAGCAATATTCTCTTTAATGGTACGATGCAGTAGTGAAGTATCTTGTGTAACCATAGCGATTTGATGCCGCAAGCTGTCTTGGCTCACCATCGAAATATCTTGATCATCTATGCGTATCACCCCGCGTTCAAGATCGTATAAACGCAGCAGCAAATTCACTAAGGTTGACTTGCCTGCGCCAGATCTACCAACAATACCAACGCGTTCGCCAGCTTTTATCTCTAGCGAAAAACCATTGATAACACCACCACTTTTACCGTAGTGAAAATGAACATCGTCAAAACTGATTTGTCCGTTCGGCACGAGTAAATCAGGTGCCTGGGCCTTGTCTTCTACTAGCTTTTCTTGAGCGATGGTTGCCATGCCATCTTGTGTAGTACCAATAGACTCAAACAAACGCGCTAGCTCCCAGATAAACCATTGGCTCATCGCTTGCAGGCGCAGTGTAAGCGCGCCTGCCACCGCAATCGCGCCAGCACTCACAATTGACTCAGTCCAAAGCCAAACACCAAAGCCCATGGTAGAACAAATTAGGAGGGCGTTTAGGGTCACCAATGTAGTATTTAACTTGGTCACCAAACGCATTTGCTTATAAACACTGTCGAGCATGATCTGCATGCTTTCCTTTGCATAGTCTTGCTCAGCGCTGCTAGAAGAAAACATCTTAACAGTTTGAATATTGCTGTACGCATCGACCACTCTGCCAGTCATAAGCGACCGTGCGTCTGATTGTTCAGCCGACACTTGTTTTAGCTTAGGTAAAAAGCTCCGCATCACAATGGCGTAAGCAATCAACCATGCAATTAGCGGCAAAGCTAAGCGTAAATCACTACTAATAAAGATCACCAAAGCACTGGTGAAATACACCACTACATAGACTACTAAGCCGTTAATGCTAACAATTGAGTCTCGCACACTAAGCGCGGTTTGCATTACTTTAGTAGCAATTCGCCCAGCAAAATCATTGGCATAAAAAGTAGTGGATTGCTCTAATAAATAGCGATGGGCTCGCCATCTAATTTGCATCGCAAAATTACCCAATAGGCCCTGGTGCTCAAGTGCCGAATCCAACAAAGTAAGCGCAGGCCAGAGAACTAAGATCAGCAAGGCAACCAAAATCAGGTCTTGTCCATAGACTTGAAAAAAAGTCGAAGGATCGCTTACTTGCATCCAATCGATCATGTTGCCGATTGCATGAAACATATAGACCTCAATGCCTGAAATCAGCGCCGAAGTTAGTAATAAGCCAAGTAGTAAAAACCGAAATGGTTTGGCGTAATGCCAAACAAATTTAAACAAACTCGCAGGCGGCTGCTCGACGGAATCGTTTGGAAATGGGTCGACGGCTTTTTCGAAAAACTTAAACATGAGTCACAATAAAAAGGTTACGTTAATATAGTATCACTGTTCTCTTTTGGGAGTTCGGTCATGTAATGGCGAAACGATGGATTTACTGAACACAAACTATGCTCGAGTTTTTTAGCCCTCCAACATCATTAGACAGCCTTGGCTTTGCTCTCTTGATTGGCATCAGTGCGCTCAGCTCTTTTATTACCGCTTCGATTGGTATTGGCGGCGGCATGATCATGCTTGCGGTGTTGGCTCAAACTCTGCCAATCAACGCAGTAATTCCAGTGCATGCGGTAGTTCAGCTTGGTTCAAACAGTGGCCGCGCGATAATGCTCTCAAAACACATTTCTTGGAAGCTCCTTGTTTACTTTGCAGCCGGCAGCCTAATTGGTGCTCTTGTTGGAGGTCAGCTTGTGATCAATCTGCCAATAAACATACTGCGCAGCATACTTGCTCTATTTATTCTTTACAGTGCTTGGATGCCGCAAAAATGGAGCTTACCAAGCAACGCAATTGTATTAACTATCGGCGGTGCGATTACCACCTTTTTAACCATGTTTGTCGGCGCTACGGGCCCATTTGTAACTGCATTGCTGCGCACTTTTAAGCTCGACAGACTGACATTAGTGGCAAGCAGTGCCGCACTTTTAGTACTGCAACATTTACTAAAAGTAATCGTCTTTATGTCCTTAGGCTTTGTGTTCGAACCCTATTTAGGCTTGATGATCTTGATGGTATGCGCTGGCCTAGTCGGCACAATGATAGGTAAATCTGTGCTGCTCAAAATAAATGAACAGCGCTTTCAATTGGCACTAAAGGTTTTGCTAAGTGCGCTTGCGCTTCGACTATTGTGGCAAGTGGCAGTCGTTTAAATCGACGTGACCAACACTCACAAGAATTCCATCTTTAAAATTGAACCAGCGAAAGAATATTGCTGTCTCCTAATTGCTTGCGCCCGTTTAAACCCTCAAGCTCAATAACAAAGGCGAAAAGAGCGACCACTCCTCCAACCTTAGAGACTAAGCTCGCGGCCGCTTTTGCTGTGCCACCTGTGGCAAGCAAATCGTCAATAATTAATACTCTATCTCCAGCAGAAACCGCAGTCTTCTGAAGCTCGACTTCGGCATCGCGATACTCAAGTGCGTAACTCTCGGACACGCATTCACCTGCCAACTTGCCTTTTTTGCGAGCCATAACCAAAGGCACTTTTTGATGATGAGCCAAAGCCGCCCCAAATAAAAAGCCTCTTGCATCGAGCGCAAGGATTTTATCAACCTGATGAGATTGCATGGCCTCTGCAAATTGTTCGGTAACATATGAAAATGCATCGGGGTTTTCGACAATCGACTCAATGTCTTTAAACTGAATGCCAGGCTTAGGAAAGTCGGGGATATTGCGTATAAGGTCTTTTAGATTCACGATTTTTTAAAATATTGAGGTTATATCAGCTGGGAAGTAAGCAGCCAAAGCGCGCAGCAGAATTGCTTAGAACTGCACGGCCTATGTCGCTGTGGCAATAATACCTACGCCAAATAAGATTGCGAGAGTCGCGTTAGCATTTGAGTCAATGTTTAGCCGAATTATATTCGCAAAGCCTCTAAACAAGCCTAGAACAAGCGGAATAATCCCTCCTGTAAACATCCAGCTTACAAGGTTTACATTTTGCGGGCTTGGATGGTTGATATAAATTAAGCGGGCCATACCGTATAAAATCAGCAAGCTGCCAACAATGATTAGAATACTTGAGACGTGCTCAGACATAAATCGAGTATAGCAATTAACTTATTGCATCGCGCAAAGAATCAATTAACAAAATATCTGAGGTTAGCCAAAACCGCATGCATTATTTCGGCAAAAAAAGAGGCCGACAAATGTCGGCCTCTCGATAACAACTGTACTTCTTTAGCTAAAAATTACTTAGCTGAAACGCCTAGAGCTTTCAAAGTGGCAATATTAATATACCGATCAACTGGTAGATTGTTTGCACGTTGGAAGTCATTTACGGCTGAAATAGTTTGAGCACCAATCACTCCATCAACACCGTTAGGACCAATATCATGACCAGCTTTTTGCAAAGCACGCTGAAGGTCAGCGATGCGCGAACGAGTCATATTCGTTTCACACAAAATTGAACGCCAGGCCATGTAACCGTCTTTCACTAGCTCACGCTTTTGAACAGTGCGATATTTCGCCGGAATTTCTGTTACTTCCTCTCGAGCAGCTGAAACAAGCTTATTAACTTTAACTTCTTTGAACTTGGCTGGAATCTCAATGGTGCGGCTTTGCGCAGGCTGAGTGACCACAGTTCGAGTAACAGTCTTAAACTGAGGTTTGCTTTCTGTTAAGCAAATCTTGTTGCCCGTACGAGTAGTCGTAGGATGATCAGTATTGCTGATTTCATGCCATACGAAGCCAGCAGCTTGATCAATTACTTGGCGTTCTACTTCACCGTACTCAGCCGCGATAGGAGTACGCTGTTCCTGCGCTGCACTGACCAATTTACGAACCTTAACAGTACGATACTCTGCTGGCACTGCAACCGTTTCTGTTCTAGCTGGCGACTTTAAAACCGTACGCTTAACAGTTTTATAGGTAGCAGGAACTTCAACCAAACACATGATCTCGCCAGTAGCTTCGTCAATGCGTTGGATTGGACCACGACCTTTTTTCCAAATCGTGTGAGCAGGCTTGTCGATGATTTGCTCTTCCTCTACACCATACTCGGCTGGAATGTTCACCAACTTTGTAGATGCTTCTTTCACAAGAACTCGTTCTTCAACCATTTCGTATTGAGCGGGCACAACCGAGACACTCTCTGTAGCGGAGCGTGTTAATACTTTTTCAGCAACAGTCTTGTAGCTTGCTGGTACATAGTGCTCGTGAAAACACATACCAACGCTCGCTGAATTTAAATCAATTCCGTGAGCTTTTGCCGCTGCCAGCAAGGCGTTACTCGCAGGCGCCGACTTCAAACCAGTGTCGACACGCCAAACTCGTTGCCCATCTCTAATTTTAACCGTTTCAGTCTCTTTACCGTATACCGCCGGTATTGTTTCAATACGAGTAGACGCGGCGCTCACCTCTACTGTTTGCGTGGCAGCCTCATAGCGAGCTGGAATAACTTTGATTTTCTTACTCGCTTGAGAAACAAGAACCTGTTCATCGCGAGTTGTGTATTCAGCATCAACCCATACACGTGCATAACATTCACCTGGCGCAGCATTTGGCGGCAATAAATCACCGGCGCTAGCCGCATCACCCGGCAAGCTGCTTGAATCAGCAGAAGCACCCGCAGAAGCACGAGCATTCAACTGTGCTTCTCGAGCATCCAGTTCAGCCGCTCGCCGATCTAATTCAGCAATTCGATTCGAATCAGCATTCGCCCCCACACTCGTAGTATTGCCTGTAGTACTGCAGCCACTTAGCGCAACTGTCGCGCCAACTAGGCTTATGAGTCCAGCTTTTTTGTAATATTTCATGATTTAGATCCCCGATCTGTTTTTTTGTTAAGCAAGGTGATGTCAACCCATCCACCTAAGTCGAATAAACTACCACCTTGAGATTTATAGTCTACGCCTTAAGTGTCAACTAGTGTTAATGTTTCTAGACAATTAATAGGGTAACTTAGCCCCCTCACTCCCTTGTTCGCACCGCGAATCGCCCTTACTATTAGAGTTTAGAAAAGTTCTCACAGGATTTCATGGATATAGACAACCGTACTATTTCGACTTCACTCATGATTCTGAGCACGATTGCCGTGTTCTATGTAATGGTCGTCGGGCAAGAATTCTTGGTGCCGCTAGCGGTCGCTCTAATGCTTTGGTACGTAATCAATGCGATGAGTCGTAGCTTCGTGAAACTAATGCCCTGGGCCGATGAACCAAACTGGCTAAGCATGGTGTTATCGATTATCACGATTGGCCTGTTTATGGCGCTCGCGGTCGACATGGTGCAAACCAATGTGCTTGAAGTGAAAGCGGCGATACCAAAGTACCGAGAGAATTTTGCAGGTCTCTCACTAAAATTGAGCTCGATGCTCCCGCCGTCAGTACTCGAGCGCATGCCCAATATGGGCGAAGTAATCAGCGGGATTAAGCCTGCGCCGGTTATCAGTGGTTTAACCGATACTATCGTCGCCATGATCGGAAAAATCTCCTTAGTACTGATTTATGTGGCGTTCATGCTCGCGGAACAAGGCACATTTAAAAAGAAGATTCGCGAAATGTTCCCCAACCAAGAAAAGCGGGATTCGGTGATGAGTATTTTGTCCCACGCGCAAGAAGACATACAAACTTACCTTTGGATCAAAACGCTAACAAGTGGTCTGACTGGTGTCATCAGCTATTTCGTTCTGCGCGCTGTCGGTGTTGATTTTGCTGTTTTTTGGGCGTTCACTATCTTTATGTTGAACTTTATCCCAACCATCGGTTCGATTATCGCGACACTCTTTCCGGCTATGCTGGCACTTATTCAATTTGATACCTTCGGCCCATTTTTTATCGTTCTGGCTGCGGTTGGTTCTATTCAAATTGTTGTTGGGAATGTTTTAGAACCAAAATTGATGGGCAATACGCTGAATGTCAGCCCCTTTGTGGTAATGATGAGCTTAACTTTATGGGGCAGCATCTGGGGCATAGCTGGAGCATTCTTAAGTGTGCCGATTACGGTCATCTTGCTAATTATCTTCGCTCACTTTGAAAAAACTCGGTATATCGCTGTACTATTATCAGGTGACGGCAGCTTAAAATTCGCCAAACACACCCAAGAGCAACTCGAGAAAATAGACTAGAGTTGTCGCTGTTTTAAACTCGAATAGGCATAAAAAAGACGACTCATTGAGTCGTCTTTTTTACTTTTATTAATAGATAGCTAGCGCTTATAAACCAGCCGCTGCACGCAGCGCATCTGCTTTATCGGTGGCTTCCCATGTGAACTCAGGCTCAGTACGACCAAAATGACCGTAAGCAGCTGAGTTTTTATAAATTGGACGAAGTAAATCAAGAGCTTGGATAATCGCTTTCGGGCGAAGGTCAAAGTGCTCGGCAACTAACGCCTCAATTTTAGATTCTTCGATTTTAGCGGTACCGAAAGTGTTCACCATCAAACTTACCGGCTTAGCTACACCAATCGCGTAAGCTACTTGCACTTCACAACGTTCGGCAAGACCTGCAGCAACAACGTTTTTCGCCACATATCGGCCAGCATACGCCGCCGAACGGTCTACTTTAGAAGGGTCTTTACCAGAGAAGGCACCGCCACCATGATGCGCCGCACCACCGTAAGTATCTACAATAATTTTACGGCCTGTAATGCCACAATCGCCTACTGGCCCTCCAATCACGAAACGTCCTGTGGGGTTAACCAAGAACTTTGTATCGCTACTGATCATATCCGCCGGTAGAACAGGCTTAATAATCTCTTCGATGACGGCTTCAACTAAGTCATTTTGCGAAATTGACTCGTCGTGCTGAGTAGACAAAACGACGGTATCAATCGCAGCTGGTTTGCCGTTTTCATAACGAACGGTAACTTGCGATTTCGCATCTGGTCGTAACCATGCAAGTTGCCCACTTTTACGAACCTCAGACTGCTTTTTGACTAAGCGATGCGAGTACTCAACTGGCATTGGCATTAGTACGTCGGTCTCAGTACAGGCGTAACCAAACATCAAGCCTTGGTCTCCGGCACCTTGATCAAGATCGATCCCTTCGCCCTCATTCACACCTTGAGCGATATCTGGCGACTGACGATCAAGCGACATCATCACCGCACAGCTACGATAATCAAAGCCCATTTCAGAACCGACATAGCCAATCTCTTTGATGGTTTCGCGCACTCGTTCTGTTACGCCATCAAGGCCGCGGTTACTGGTGATTTCACCAGATAAGACAACCAAACCAGTATTAACCAGAGTTTCACAAGCAACGCGTGAAGCGCTGTCTTCTTCTAACAAATAATCGAGGACAGTATCAGAGATTTGATCCGCTACTTTGTCAGGGTGGCCTTCAGAAACAGATTCTGAGGTGAATAAATAATCGCGCATTTTAGCTACCTTTTTTAAAACTACTTTTACGTAATAACAATATTGATGATGCAACTAGAGCAAAATGCGCTAACAAAATGCGCCAACGGAGAAAACACTCAAGTCGACAGCTGCACCAACACCAAAAAAACATCAAGCGATGGTAACAGCTTCTATGATCTAATACACCCAAGTTAACTCATATACGCGCGTATGTTCACGCTCGTAAAAACAGGATTTCAAACAGTGGCAAACCGTCTACCAAGTTGGCTTTTTATACTTATCGCGCTGGCAACCATGGGTTGGGGCATGATTCCTGTAGTCCGGGCTGTATTCGGGCTCGACGATAAACTCACTGGCTCATACATTTGGTCTGTCAGTTTTGTTATTGGCGGCTTGATGTGCGGCCTGACCGCGATGTTACTGATGGTTCGCAAGCAGCCCTCGATCAGCCGATATTTAAATGGTGACGATGAGCCTAATGATCTGTCAACCGCGGCAAAAATCCACGCCAGCGGCCTTCTGATTTTCACTGGTATTCCGCTGCTCAATTTCTTGGCATGTTATTACCTTTGGGTGAGTAATCGAGGCAAATCCAGGTACCTAGATATGCAGGGGCGCGAAGCCATCTGTTTTCAAATCAGCGTCTACCTTTATTTGCTAATGTGCTTGTTTATGGCCTACATCATCATTGGCGCATTCGTTGTGCCATTGATTTTGCTGTTTCAGCTAATTGCCACTGGTTTCGCGATCGTTACCACTCTGAACGGGAACACATTTCGCTATCCGGCCAACATTTCGATCATCGATCGATTTCTAGATTAAAACGGGCTGTAGGGCGTCACTCAACCCCCATCCAAGCAAACGCTACTTTAGCGTCTCCATCACAGCACAGGCGTGCTCTATAGTGTCGGCGATATCATTCTCACTGTGCGTGATCGAGACAAAACCAGCTTCAAATGAAGATGGTGCGAGGTATACGCCACGGTTCAGCATGCCATGAAAAAACTGGTTGAATCTCTCAGCATTACAGGCCATCGAACCGTCAAAGCTAGTGACTCTCTCAGCGTCAGTAAAAAAGAACCCGAACATACCGCCGATTCCATTGGTTGCGAGCGGTATGTCGTGGCTTTGCGCCGCGTTCTTCAGACCTAATAATAAACTTTTCACCTTTACGGTTAAGTTTTCATAAAAGTTTGGCGCCGAAATCAACTCTAGGGTTTTAATGCCCGCGGCCATGGCGACTGGGTTACCCGAGAGCGTACCCGCTTGATAAACGGGGCCTTGTGGCGAAATATGGTTCATGATTTCATCTTTGCCGCCAAACGCGCCTACTGGCATACCCCCGCCAATGACCTTACCAAAGCAAGTTAAGTCTGGGGTAACGCCATAAACACCTTGGGCGCCTTGTAAGCCAACGCGAAAACCAGTCATTACTTCATCAAAAATTAGGACCGTGCCATACTTATCACAAATCTCACGCAAGCCTTCCAAATAGCCAGGCTTCGGTGTGATCAAATTCATATTACCGGCCACTGGCTCGATTATGATTGCAGCAATTTCTTCGCCGGCGGTAGCAAATAGCTCTTCAACTTGTTCAAGGTTATTAAACTGCAAGGTCAAGGTTTGCTCCGCAAGCGCCGCTGGTACACCGGGTGAAGTTGGCACGCCGAAGGTTAAAGCTCCTGAACCGGCTTTTACTAACAAGCTATCTGAATGACCATGATAGCAACCTTCAAACTTTACAATTTTGTCGCGACCGGTGTAACCGCGTGCTAAACGCAAAGCACTCATTGTGGCTTCGGTGCCAGAACTGACCATGCGCACTTTGTCGATGCTTGGAATTAGATCGCAAATCATCTTTGCAAGCACGGTTTCAGATTCAGTCGGCGCTCCGAAACTCAAGCTATTTTCAGCGGCATCTTGAACGGCTTTGATTACTTCGTCGTTTGCGTGGCCAAGAATCATTGGCCCCCAAGAGCCAACGTAGTCTATGTATTGCTTATCATCAGCATCCCAAAGATAGGCACCCTTAGCGCGCTGCATAAAGATTGGTTCACCACCAACGCTTTTAAATGCGCGAACAGGAGAGTTTACGCCACCGGGAATGTATTTTTGAGCTTCTTGAAATCGGGATTCGGTCATTGTGTTTGTCGCGATAGCTAAAGATATCGTTCACTATGTCAGGGTATCGCAGCTTGCCACGTTGTTTGCGCGACGACAACACACTTGAGAACAAAAATTATGGCATCGAAATGGTGAAATTTGTTACAGATAAGGATACACGACCAAGCATACTTGCCAACACCGCATATTCGCGTGTAGGCTCTTAGCTGCAGTGTGTGCTGTAAAACTAACCAAGAATAGCCTTATTAAAAGGTGGGAGAACGAATGGGACTTTTTGATTTTGCATCCGATATCGGCAAAAAAGTATTTGGCATAGGCGACGCCGATGCCGCCGAAAAAATTAAGCAAGACATCGAAACAAATAATCCAGGCATCGAGAATTTAGAAGTAATTATTCATGATGAAACTGTTTGCCAACTAAAAGGAACGTGCAAAACCGCAGAGGCCAAGGAGAAAGCGATACTTATGGCCGGTAACATGAAAGGTATTTCTGGAGTGTTGGCCGGTCGACTACATGTTGAAGGCGACCCATTACTGACTAGCTCAGAAAGTGCGTCTGGCACAATGGAGCAGTCTGTTGAAGCCGAACAACAACAAGATGCTGCATTCGAAGCATCGACTGGTACACAGTATTACACCATTGAGAGCGGTGACACGCTTTGGGGAATCGCTGCTAAGTTTCTCGGCAATGGCTCTAAATACCCTGAAATTTTTGAAGCTAATCGAGAAGTTATTGAAGATCCCGACAAAATATTTGTTGGTCAAAAAATACGCATCCCTAGCGCCAGCTAGTCAATAGCATCCTGAAAAAGCAGCTGGCTTCGGCCAGCTGCTTTTTTATGCGCTCAATACAATCTCTGGAACTACTGCACCGGCAAGGTCGGGTCGGCCAATAATGCCCAATTAGGAATCGCATTGAGATAATTTACCGGTAGAGCGCGCATGCCTCTGTAGACCGCATCACCTACACTAACACCCCGTTTACTTTGCGCCGCTATCAAGTTTGCTAGCTTCAATTGATTCTGGTAGCCCCCGACCATTGTGGGTCCCTGAACGATGACCGCGCCATTATTTTTTACACCATCAGCAAACAGCAATTGGTGAGCAAGCGAATCGTGACTTGGGCTTTCAAAGTACGTTGTATAGCAAGCAAGCGAGGTCACCAAAATAGGGGCATTTTGATTCGGTAAATCCTTGATATTACGATTAATAATAAAGTTTGCTGACGACCAACTAAGGGGCGAACCATGCCCTCCATACAACAACCAAGTCGCGCCATTGGCAATCGCCTGTTCCGCTTTCAACTGAACTTCGGCATTAAAAGCCGACTGATCGATAGTCGTATCTAACTTCAGCTCATCGAGGTATAAACGCTCGGTACTGGAGATGGTTAGATTCTGATCACTCAACTCACTGAAATAGCCTTCTATACCTTCTATAAATGGAGTCTCTTTCTCATAGTCTGACATCAATACAAAGCGATGGCCATCGCGTGCGCGCGACACTTGAGCATCGGCCCAAAGCATGCTCTTAATAGCAATACGACTCACTTCTTCTATGGTGCGTGCGGGCCATCGACCAATCGCTTTTTCAGGGTAGCCGTCGCCATCGAAATCAACAAATGCTTGGTCGCTCGGCGTGTGCGGCACACGATATACGGGGCGATAGAAACTAGGGATAAAACTCACATTGTCGTAACCCAAATAATTATTGTAGTCATAAGAATGACCGCCCACTAACAAAACGCTTTGGTAATCTATTTTCTTATCAGCGTCGATTAAAAATCGTTTTATCGCTACAGGCAACGACACATCTAAACCAAAATTTTCGGCAATGACATCTGTACTCACCACCAATGCGTCTACACCGTGATTCTTTCTCGAAGCAACGTATTCATTTAAAACATCGCCAGTAAACGACGGATGGCTAACTATCAATAAATCTGTATCGACCAAATCTATCTCTTGAGGTTCCGCTAGCAACTCAATTCGGCTAGGACTCGGCAAGCTGGTCGATAACAAAAGTCGCGCACCGCCCTGTGATGAAAACGGTACGCTAAAGCGCTTATTCTTGCTATCAGCAGGCTTTTTCGAACCTCTAATGTTTCTGACTTTCAGGCGCATTAGATTGCCATTATCTTGATACTGATAAGCGAGCAAGTTGCGCCGGCTAGGAGCTTCAAACTCTAAACCGTCGAATTCAGTATCTTCGGCGAGCTGGGTTTGAAAGTCGACTCCTTGAGAGACATCAGGCACTACGGCATATCGTACTGTAATTGCGTCTACCCCAACTACATCGAAGCGATACCCATTATCGCGCAATGTCAGGTTAACCGTATTCTTGCCACTCTTGAGCAAGCCTTGCGGCAAATTCAACGCTTGCGTTTCGATTGCTCGGCCTTCAAAGCTAACGGTTTTCAATAGCTGGCCATTAAGACTGATCTCGACTAAATGATCCGGGTCAGTGAAGCCATCATCATCGAGATCTTGAGCGGGCGAATCAGCCAAACCCACCAGCTCTACGAATAACTGAGCGACCTGATCCTCTTGAACGACATGCTCTTCGGGCACATCGAGATCATATTCCTGAGTAAGCTGACTAGAAGTACGAAATAAGCGACTCATCAACCAAGGTGTATCAAGCGTATTAGTAAGCGAATATACCTTTCTATCATTCAAGCTGATCTCATTATATGACCAGCCTTGTGGATTACGAGCTATGTTTGGATTACGTCGAACAGGCCTCGCGAGCGCTGGGTTCAAACTCAACTGATATAAGCCCTCGGTAGCGTAAATTGACGCCTCTCCTTTTGCCTTCTGCCCAACAAAGTCTATAAAACTGCCTGGGCCAAAAAATGTTGAGCGCGTTTGCTTAGAAGGATCTGTATTACCAATGCGCCGAGGCAAACCACGCCCATCTTGGCTCAGAGCAATTTGAGACTTTTTAACGCCATTCCAGTTAAGACCTGCCGAGACTAGGTCTTCATAGGTGACACGATGCACGCCATCTTGCTCAACTGTCAGTTGCACTCTCTCGCTTTTATCAACATTGCTTCGCCGAATTTTTCGCCAACGCTTATGTGTGCGTTGATACCCTTTGGCTATCATGCTCGTTTTGAAACTTTCATGCACCTCCGCCCAATCCGTTGCTTGTGATTCAAGATCTCCGCCGTAGGTCTCACCAATATCAAACGGCCCGTAAAATTCATTATCACCATTTAAGTCAACACTGGAAATCACCACATTGTCGATTCCTTGTTCGTCGAAGAACCGATAGTTATAGCGCTTCGTACTTCTAGAGTCGAAGCCTTTACTACCAATAAGTCGACGATTCAACGCAAGCAGCTCTTGCCCACCGTTATCATCTGTTTGCAGTGTCCATAAATCAAAGCCGGCATTAAAAGATTCATCCGCCGTTTGCCATTTAAACTTGATAAAAGGCCCAGCTTTAAAACTTGAAAATTTTGCGAGCGTCACAGGTACCGTGGTCACCGTGCCGATTGTCGCAGTTGCGACTGGGCAGCTCGGCGCAAGCAAATCAATGCCAGAAGCAGTCCCGTCCAAGTCGGCAAACGTTTCATCGGCGAGTGACCCATCGCCATCTGTATCGATTCGAAACTGAATGCCTAAAGGGCCATCACAACAGCGTTCAAAGCCCAATGCCTTTAAAGTATGCGTTCCAGCGCCTAAAAAGCGGCTTCCCTGCAAGACATCAGCATTTCCAAAATTGGTTGCCCACCATAAATCATCTGACCAATCGGCTTCCAAAGTGACATCATCTAAATAGAGTTCGCCGCCATCACCAAAATCCGCTCCAAATCTGAACTCGTATAAGGCTGGTGTTGTTACTTCAAAAAACGTTTCTACAAAAAGCCCGTAGTCCCTGTTCGCACCAAACTGATTATTATTATTAGTTTCGATATTTGACAGGACAGTACAACTGCGGCCAGATGCGGGCGGCTCTACCACATCAAAATTAAAGATGGCCTCCCCTTCCGCTCTAGATTCAGGGTTTATCGTTGTGCCAGGGTTTATAGCTGTCTCATCATAAAGCTGGGTGTGATACTTGAACCCAGTTTCAGTAAAGGTGCCCCCTGCATTGCTCAAGGGTGCAGGCAAAGTGAGTCCATATTCTAGGAAAAATTGAGTATCAGGAGGGCTAACAGGAACAGACGGGAGACGAACCCAAATCACAGCAATGTTTGTCGCGGCGTCCACGCTTTCGACATAAAAGTCGAGCCTATCGGTTTCATCACCATTAATGACCTGAACACCATCACCATTGTTAGTGAAATCGAACCCCGGGCATTTGAGGCGTTGAGCTCGACTCTAACCGTATAATCCGTCAACGCTGAGGCCGTGCCATTACTAACCGAAATAGGTAAACGCGCTTCCTGCGCTTCAGCATATGCGCCGAAAAAGACAAGACAAACAAACATCTTACAGACGAAAAAAACCTTTTAAAAACAGTCACTATAACCCCCACACTTAAGTCACTAACTAAGATAGCAGTGTAACCATCGATGATTTAACACCTCTTTGACCCATAATTAACATAAATTACACATCAACAAAGCACTGAAAAACGACGCAAACGCCCTTGATTACTCGCATATAGGTCCATATACTCCGATTCCCGAGTAATTTACTCAGGTTTCATCCCGTTAGAGATATATTCCCACTATGAAATTAACCACAAAAGGCCGATATGCGGTTACCGCAATGATGGACTTAGCTCTTCATGCCAAGCTCGATCGTATTGCCCTAGTGGATATTGCAGAGCGTCAGAACATTTCTTTGGCCTATCTAGAGCAACTATTTCGTAGCCTCCGAAAAGCCAACTTAGTTAAGTCAGTTAGAGGGGCGAAAGGCGGCTATATGCTAGCTCGCTGTGATAAAGAGATCTCTCTGGCAGACATTTTGATAGCGGCCGATGAGCACATCAACTTGGCCTGCGGCGGCGGAAGTACCTGCGATGAGGTAAACCCCTGTCTTACGCATAATTTGTGGACAAATCTCAGCCGAGAATTTTTTCAGTTTCTTGATAGCAAGAAGCTCAGCGACCTCGTTCGCTCACGCCATGTTCAAACCATGGCAACCCAACAAGATGTCACCTCAATTGGCGACATCCCAATTCATATAAGCAGTTAAAGGTAAGTTGCTATGTCAGCCCCAATTGTAGATGAGAAAATCTCTGATGAGAAAAACCGGGACCTCAAAGAGCTCGTTAAACGCGAGTACAAAGAGGGATTTGTTACCGACATTGAATCAGATACCTTCGAGCCAGGTTTAGACGAAGACGTAATCCGTCGTATCTCTGCTAAAAAAGAAGAGCCAGAATTCATGCTCGAGTATCGCTTGAAGGCCTTTCGTCGCTGGCAAAAAATGCCAGAACCAGATTGGGCTCACATCGATTACCCGAAAATCGATTTTCAAGACATCGCCTATTTTTCAGCGCCTAAAGAAATGCCGCAACTCGATAGCCTTGATCAAGTTGATCCAAAGCTTTTGGAGACTTATGAAAAGTTAGGCATTCCGCTAGAAGAACAAAAAATGATGAACAATGTCGCGGTAGACGCGGTATTTGACAGCGTGTCGGTGCGTACTACCTTTCGCGAGACTTTGTCTAAAGCGGGCGTGATCTTCATGCCAATCTCAGAAGCTCTGCAAGAGCACCCTGAATTGATAAAGCAATATCTTGGCAGTGTGGTGCCAACGCAAGACAACTATTATGCGGCACTCAATGCCGCGGTTTTCTCCGACGGTTCATTTGTTTACATTCCAAAAGGTGTTCGCTGCCCAATGGAGTTATCGACGTACTTCCGTATTAACGAAATGAACACAGGTCAGTTTGAACGCACATTGATCATTGCCGATGAAGGTTCATACGTAAGCTACCTCGAAGGCTGCACTGCGCCACAACGTGATGAGAATCAATTGCACGCAGCGGTTGTAGAGCTGGTAGCGCACAAAGACGCAGAGATTAAATACTCGACCGTGCAAAACTGGTATCCAGGTGATGAGAACGGTAAGGGCGGCATCTATAACTTTGTGACCAAGCGCGGTTTGTGCAAAGGCGATAACTCTAAGATTTCGTGGACTCAAGTTGAAACTGGTTCAGCGATTACTTGGAAATACCCAAGCTGTGTGTTGCAAGGCGACAATTCTGTGGGCGAGTTCTACTCGGTAGCGCTGACACATAACAAGCAACAAGCCGACACTGGCACCAAGATGATCCACATGGG
>CAKZRZ010000090.1 GCA_937918955.1 uncultured Arenicella sp. | reverse complement strand
GATACCGCCCATCCATGGGCGTAAAAAAGCCCTCGGTTCTTTTGGAACCGAGGGCGCAAAGCAGAAAACCTCTGGGGGATGATGGGTAAGGGTTTACTGCAAAACAATCAACTACTTAGTTTCTTTAAGTAACCAATTATCGAGGGAAATCTTGCTACCACCTTGGCCGATAATCATTAGTAATATCGCCATCCAAAGAATGTGCTGATGATCTTCAAAGCCAGGCACAAAATACTGAATCACAATTGTCATGATCAACAAGCCTAAGGCGCCAATGCGCGTGCCTAGACCAATAAATAACATTATCGGCAATATGAGCTCGCCGAAGGTCGCCATATACGCTGGAATTTCTGGCGGTAAAGAGTCAGGCAAGAAAGAGATAACAAAATCACCATCTTCTTCAGGGTCGAAGTTCTCAACCGTCTCTTCCATATCTTCAAATTTAATAACACCTGATCTCCAGAAAATAAGGCCTATCCAGATGCGGGCAAATAAATTTGCCAACGGTGCGACAATACTCGCGCAGAACGATCCAAAAGCGTTGTATAAGTTTTTCATTAAAATTAATCTCAATTGTTGGTAGTAAGCTGACACTTAACTCGAAATTTACTAATAAAGCAAATTTTAGGCGGTCTTCTTAGGCTCCAGCTTTACTTACCAAGTAGCTAATCGGCTAACTTAAGCAAACGTGCGTCGAACACTAAAGACAGCGTTGATGACAATGTGTCTGCTGATATAGACCCTTGCAATGCATCAATTGCTTGCAACAAATTTTCATTTTTTACAATTCCTTGAATAAAAAGGGCTTGTTCTTGATCTAAGGTCAGAGAACGAACCTCATGACCCAACTTATAGACCAATAGAGTATCTTGGCTTTGATTTAAATCTATCGACACCTCACCCTCAAAACTTGGTAGAGATTGTCGTTGAATTTCATATATTGGGTAGCCAGAGTCGATGATAAATACACTGTCGTTAAATTCGACCGCACTAGTAAGTAACTCCTCCTGAGGCATTGATGACGGATCTAGAGCCCCAGAAACCACACTAAAGTAACTCTTATGTAAGGCCCACTCATAACGGATTAAGCTGGCAAGGTAGGGCAAGGCTTCCAAACCCTGCAAGCTCGAACTTAGACCTTCAAAACCCTCACCATACAGGTGAATATTGCCTTGATCCGGGGGCGATTGCTGAATAAAAACTTGAGCCATTTGCTTGAAAAAATCAGCTCCGACCACGCCTCGAGTAGCGGGATAAACTTCTTCTAAGTAGTCCTGAATCGCGGCAAAGACATTATTTTGGTAAATAGATATTCGATGCTGATGCTCAACATTCGCCTGCTCAACACCTTTGTTCAAACTTAAAATGTCGTTCAAAAATTCAGCTTGGGAGTCAGCCAAACTGGGGCCTTCACTTGCATCAATTGAAATGTTCAATTGAGCATTTTCTAACGGTATTGCAGGCGAATTTCCACGTTCAAGGCGCTGCTCCAAACGCTCATTAGCTTTGCCACACTCCTTTAGTAGAACGTCAAACTCCGGAAAGTCAGAATCCCACTCAAACAAAGTTGGTCGTGCTCCATGCACATCTAAGGCATGATCGTACAAAGCCCACACAGGATCGAATACAGTTTGATTGTGCGTATCAATTAACACGCTTTCAGTTGTATCGCCCGACAATTGCTCAACCTCAGTATAACCCGCTAAATGATACTGGCCGATCGCGTTGCTATTAATAGCGTTTATGTATGCCACACCGTCACGGCCAATATTTGTCGCGCTTACATGAATATTGTTAACGTCCATTAGCAAACCGCAGCCGGTTTTCTGAGCAATGGCATTTAAGAATTCGGGCTCAGGAATTTGTAAACGATCAAACAATAAATAGTTCGACGGATTCTCTACTAAAATCTGTCGGCCGAGGGCATTCTGCATTTGGTCGATATGCTCACAAATGATGTCCAAAGCTTGCGCAGTCAAAGGCAAAGGCAATAAATCAGGCAAGTGCTGATGCGAGTATGCGCTCCAAGCTAGATGCTCAGAAACAATAAAGGGTTCAACATCATCAACAAGCTGTTTAAGCTCGTTTAAATGTCGAAGGTTTAGCTTATCAGCGCGCCCCAAAGATAAGCCAACACCATGTAAAGAGATCGGGAAATCTTCGCGCAAGCGCAACAACTTAGCTCGCGCAATTGATTCGCCAAAATAATTTTCTGAATGAGCCTCAAGAAAGCCCAAAGGAGAAGCTTGGCCAGTCTCCAACCCTTCTATCTCGGAAAATAGTTCAGGACGAACACCTAAGCCTGATTTTGAGTTATCAAAATCAGCTTCAAAAGACAAAAGACTGCTGCTTAACGACATAACTATTAATAAGTCATAGAGATGCCCAAGCAGCACCCTATTTGTTGATGAATTAAAGGATTAAGACTTAGCTTCTTTCTTAGCTTCTGCCTTTTTAGCCTTTTTAACTACGCCGCCAGCGATTTTATCGCAAGTGCCTTCAGGTACGTAGATCCACTCGTTTTTGTCATTATCTACTTTTGCATAGCCCGCGCAACCATGGCCATTAGCACCACAATCATTCATGCCAGCTTTGGCAATACCTTGGCATTTTTCATAACCTTCTTTACCTGCGTGCGCCAAGCCGGTGTTAGATACGAGTGCGACAGCTAAGATTGACGCAGCGGCAGTTGATACTTTTAAATTTGTTTTCATGTTAATATTCCTTTCATTGGTGGGGTTAGCTTTTAATTTGGATCTTTCGAACGCTATTTGAATACACTAAAAAAACAAAAGCCCTGCAGTTAGCTAGGGCTTTTGGGTACTGGACTTCTTTGAGTTGGAACTCAAGCCGCGTTAGATAGACTCGCCAAAACGATCTACTAGACGGCCACCGACAACACTTTCGTCAGTTTGAGTTGCAATTTTCTTACATGCCTTGGCTAGCTTTTTCTCTTTAGTGCCCTCAGGTGCTTCAGCCGTGCCAGCACAAATGCTTACGATATTTCCGCAAGTGCCCGCAGGAACTTTGATCCAAGCGCCAACCATATTGTCTTCGGTCGCGTTGCCTTGACAAGAAATGCCGAGAGACTTAACTGCGCAAGTATTTTTGCCGCCTTTAACAACGTCAGCACAACGCTCTGTTGATGCAGCCGATGCTACGCTAGACGCACCTAAAAGTGCAGTTGCTAAAACTGATGTTGCGATTGCTGAACCGATTGTTTTTTGTGAATGCTTAATTAATTTTTCGTTTTTCATGATGTGTTTGACCTCAATAAAAGAATGTTTCAAATGTTACGATTATAAAGAACCGACCTCTAACTAATAGCTTACAACTATATTTCATTTATTTAGGCAGGTTTAACATATTTTATAAAAACAGATCCAAAGATAGGACTTCGTCATGCTTCAAACCATAGCAAATACTGATATTTTTACTGTCGACGCGCTCTATCACGAGCCCCAACTAGCCTCAATACACCTCGTTAAGTCGAAAGAGCGAATAGCCATTATTGACACCGGCACTCAGTATTCGGTTAATCAAGTGGCGGCGGCTCTCAAACAATTAAATCTTGGCTTCGACGCGGTTGATTACATTATTCTTACTCATATTCACTTAGACCATGCTGGCGGTGCCGGCGCGCTAATGGCGCTTTGCAACAATGCTCAGCTAGTTGTCCACCCTAAAGGGGCAAGACACATGGTCGACCCAAGCAAGTTAATCGCAGGAGCAAGTGCGGTTTACGGTGAAGTTGAATTCAAGCGACTATACGGAGAAATTTCCCCGATAGATGCTGAACGTATTGTGGAGCCCGGTGACCAAGAATCCATTGAATTCGGCAATCGCAAGCTTACTTTCATTGACACGCCGGGGCATGCAAACCACCATCACTGCATTATCGATGAGCAAACAAACAGCATCTTCACTGGCGACACCTTGGGTGTCTGCTACCAAGCATTGCGAGACGAAACTAATTCATTTGTCATGCCGACTACCACGCCAGTGCAGTTCAACCCTGATGCCTTGCATGGGTCGATAGACCGAGTGATGAGCTATTCACCAAATACACTCTACTTGACTCATTACAGCGCTCTGACTCCAAGCTCTCGTATCATCGCAGGGCTACATGAACAGATCGACGATTACGTAATGCTCACACAAAAAGCGGCTGATTCTGGCGAAGGCTCAGGCGAAGAGTTTGAAGAAAATCTTTCGAATGAGCTGACCAACTATTTAGTTCGCCGCTGCTTAAATGAAATCACGGGCATTGACGAAAGTTTGGCTCGAAAGTGGATTACTCTTGATGCGGGTTTAAATGCACAAGGCTTGGCGTTTTGGTGGCAACATAAACGCAGTGCTTGAGCGTCAGTAAGAGCTCGAAAATCACTAATATACTTAAAGTATTGACTGCATTGGTCAACCTTCGTCTGGCTAAATAACTTTTAACAAAGACTCTGCTTAGACACTCAAGCCCCATCGCCGCACGCGCGTTGATAACATCGTAGTTCAATAAGCTGGCTTCAAATGAGTTCTCACGCATCAAACGCTATTTTCCAGACCAATAACGCGCTAAAATCACCGCCTAACACTGGCCGCTATTTGGGGCCACCATTTGGCTTCACGAGAAAGTACTTTGAAAGACCAGTTACACAGCCTATTCACTCAGGCAATCAACACGCTAAAAACCGACCAAGTAATCCCTGCTGACCATGAGGTAAGCATTAAGTTCGAGCGCACGCGCCAAAAAGAGCATGGCGATTTCGCGACAAATTTAGCGATGACACTGGCCAAACCTGCCCGCCGAAACCCACGTGAACTGGCCGAGCTACTAATTGCTGCCTTACCGGCTGACGAGCTCGTAACCAAAGTTGAAATCGCTGGCCCAGGTTTTATCAATTTATTTCTAGCGCAAGACGCACGCTACGCAGTGCTCAATAGTGTTTTTGAAAAGGGCGACCAATATGGCCTCGGTGTTCCTAATTCAAAACAAAAAATCATGGTCGAGTTCGTCTCAGCAAATCCGACCGGACCATTGCATGTTGGCCACGGTCGCGGTGCGGCTTATGGTGATGCTCTAGCTCGAGTACTTAGCGCGGCGGGTAATACAGTCGAACGCGAATACTACGTTAATGACGCTGGCCGACAAATGGACATCCTCGCGGTTAGCGTTTGGCTTAGGTACCTGCAGGCAAACGGAGTGACCGTAGACTTGCCAGAAAATGGTTATCAAGGCGATTACGTTGTTGAGATGGGACAAGACCTGTTCGCTTCTCACAGCAATCGATATGTCGTTAGTAAGGAAGTAATCGAGGGCGCTCGCGCAGAACTAGAGCTAGAAGAAGCACTCGACGCCACGATTGAACTGGCTAAGGCTGAGCTCGGTAGTGAGGGGTTCGAAATTTTCTTCAAACGCGCACTCGACTCAATTCTTGATGATATTCGTCAAGACCTTGGCGAATTTGGTGTGGACTATGACACATGGTTTTCTGAGCGATCATTGTTTACTGATGGCAAAATCACAAAGGCCATCGATAAGCTAAAAGCATCAGGTGATGTTTACGAG
>CAKZRZ010000089.1 GCA_937918955.1 uncultured Arenicella sp. | reverse complement strand
CGTACTAAGCAAAGAAGAGGGTGGCCGTCATACTCCTTTCTTCAAAGGATATCGTCCACAATTCTACTTCCGTACAACTGACGTAACAGGTGCTTGTGAGCTACCTGAAGGCGTTGAGATGGTAATGCCTGGCGACAACATTAAAATGAATGTTGAGCTAATTGCACCAATCGCAATGGAAGAAGGTCTTCGTTTTGCTATTCGTGAAGGCGGCCGTACTGTAGGTGCGGGCGTTGTAGCGAAGATTAATAGCTAAAATAGGATTCGCGGTATCGCTCTGGCTTGACCGGAGTGATATCTGTCTTTTCCTTCAGTTTCGGCAAGTTTTTGTCTGAGCTGATAAAAAACGTAGTTTATTTATTAAAAGTCCCCGATTTTCAATACAGGGCTAGATAAACTCGGTGCGCTAATGTATATTAGCGCACCTTTTTGCGTATATAGAGTCTGTAAAGATCATCTAATTCGCTGATTTTCAAGCAATTTTTAGTTTAGGCCAGTAGCTCAATTGGCAGAGCGACGGTCTCCAAAACCGTAGGTTGGGGGTTCGATTCCCTCCTGGCCTGCCACTAAATTAGAATTGATTGGAGGTGCGAGTTGAATTTGAGTGGTTTGGTCATATTTTCTTTAGTGATCGGAGTGTTGCTGTTTTACGTAAGTACTCGATAGTAAAGTTTAAATAAGACGAACAAATATAAAGAGAAAGATTGATGATAGATAAAGTCAAATTAGCCCTCGCTATACTCATTATGGGTGCCGGTGTTTATGGCTACTACCAGTTACCAACTTTGATGGGCCAAGAAGTGTCTATTTTGTTGCGTGTTGGCTTATTGTTGGTTTCTCTGGTAGTGGCACTTGGTGTTGCGGCTACTTCTGCTCAAGGCGCGGCTTTGATTGAGTTCTCAAAGGGTTCTCGAACAGAGCTTCGCAAAATGGTTTGGCCAACGCGTCAAGAAACCATTCAAACAACCATGATCGTTTTGGTGATGGTTGTTATTGTCGCGATCTTCTTATGGTTGATCGATATGGCTGTGTTCGAAGTGATTTATGACCTACTTTTAGGCGTAGATAGCTAGTTCTTCGAAGCACTAATTAACTTAACCAAGGTATAAGCAATGTCAGATGACTCGGTTTTAGGGCAAGACCCGGCAGATTTAGGTTTAGAAGCGACTGCTGAAAAGCCAAAGATGCGCTGGTATGTTGTTCAAGCTTTCTCAAACTATGAGAAGCGCGTAAAGCTTACCCTTGAAGAGGCGATTGGTCGCCTTGGTATGGAAGACTATTTCGGCGAAATTTTAGTTCCGACCGAAGAAGTTGTTGAAATGAAAGCGGGCCAAAAACGTACCAGTGAGCGTAAGTTCTATCCTGGTTATGTTTTAGTTCAGATGGTGATGAATGACGAGAGCTGGCATCTAGTTAAGAGCACGCCGCGCGTATCAGGCTTCATAGGTGGCAAAGCCTCTGATCCAACACCATTGACCGACCGAGAAGCGATGGAGATTCTCCAGCGAGTCCAAGACGGCACAGATGCGCCTCGTCACAAGTTCTCTTTCGAGCCGGGTGAGTTGGTGCGTGTTACCGAAGGTCCGTTCGCTGACTTTAACGGTACGGTTGAAGATGTTAATTACGAGAAATCGAAGTTGCGTGTAGCGGTTTCAATTTTTGGTCGATCGACGCCGGTAGAGTTGGATTTCGGTCAAGTAGAGAAAGGCTAATTCTGACGCGATTAGCGACGCTTATACTTCGTTGTTGATTCAAATTTAAGTGCTCACGTACGAGAGTACGCTCCGCGCTTAAATTCAAATCACGCCTCGTCTAAGCATCACTACTCACGCCAGAATAACCAGAATAAGTAGTTGGTTTTGTGAAAATATAAAGCGTTCGTCATTGTGAGGAGCGAAGCGACGCGACAATCTTCTGAGAGGGTCGTTTAGCGAACTTAGAATGATCCACTTAAGTTTGGTGGGTAATTGAAATCGGGGAGCTTTTGTGAAGCAAAAGCGCTTGCACCCAAAAACAGGCAGTGAATTCTGTCTCGGAGTAAAAAAATGGCTAAGAAAGTCGATGCTTTGATTAAGCTTCAAGTGCCCGCTGGTGGCGCTAACCCAAGTCCTCCTGTTGGCCCTGCTTTGGGTCAACACGGTGTAAATATCATGGAATTCTGTAAAGCATTTAATGCGGCTACTGGTGAAATGGAAAAAGGCTTGCCTGTTCCTGTTGTAATCACTGTGTATGCAGATAAGAGTTTTACATACATCATGAAAACTCCGCCTGCTTCAATTCTATTGAAGAAAGCAGCGGGTATCCAAAAAGGTTCTGGTGTTCCTCATACTAACAAGGTTGGTAAAGTAACCCGTGCTCAATTGGAAGAAATTGCCAATACTAAAATGGCTGACCTTAATGCGTACGACATTAATCAAGCGGTGAAAATTATCGCTGGCTCTGCACGTAGCATGGGTATTGAGACTGAAGAGGTTTAATCATGGCGAATAAAAGATACAACGCTGCTTCTGAGAAAGTAGAAGCAGACAAGTTCTACCCGTTGACTGAAGCATTCGCATTGGCGAAAGAAACTGCTTCTGCAAAGTTCGACGAGAGTGTAGATGTTGCGATCAACCTAGGCGTTGACGCGAAGAAATCAGACCAAGCTGTCCGTGGCGCAACTGTGCTCCCAAAAGGTACAGGTAAAACAGTACGTGTTGCAGTATTCACCGACGGTGATAACGTTGAGAAAGCGAAAGAAGCCGGAGCCGACATTGTTGGTATGGACGATCTTGCAGCTCAAGTTAAAGCTGGCGAGATGGATTTTGATATCGTAATTGCTAGCCCAGACGCGATGCGCGTTGTTGGTCAGTTGGGCCAAATCTTAGGCCCGCGCGGCTTAATGCCAAACCCGAAAACGGGCACTGTATCAGCGGATGTTGCTACAGCTGTTCGTAACGCTAAGGCGGGTCAGGTTCAATTTCGTATCGATAAGGCTGGCATCATTCATAGCACTATCGGTAAAGCATCTTTCTCTGCAGAAGATCTGCATGAGAACTTTTTGGCCCTTCTTGGCGCGCTGCATAAAGCAAAGCCGTCGTCAGCGAAAGGTCAGTACTTTAAGCGTGTAGCTGTGTCCACAACAATGGGCCCAGGTATTCGTGTAGATCGACAAACTCTCCCTCAATTGTAATTTGTAGCGGCGGCTTTTACGGTCACTCTTCGTTGCTTGCCGGCTAATGTGCTACAGCACACTACGCCGACAAGCGCCTCGATTGAACGAAAAATCCACTCGCTAAAATTCAATTGTAATTTAGAGAGTTTCTAGGTTTACAAATGGGTGTCTATCTTTCGAAGTTTGATTGATAGGCGTGTCAAAGACCGTAGGTGGTTTGGCTCTTATAAGCTTTTATAAATGAGTTTTTAGAGTTAAGGCTTAATGTTCCTACGTAGATGGTTTCCCGAAAATACAGTTTTTCATTTGTTTGTAATGCTGAATTTAGGGTGCCAAAACTGGAGGTAGCTCTGATATGAGCCTAAATCTTGATCAAAAGAAACAGGTCGTTGAAGACGTCTCTGCCGTAGTCGGTAACGCACAAGCAACTATTGTTGCTGAGTATCGCGGTATGACTGTAGAACAAATGAAAGTTCTTCGTCGCGAAGCTCATGACAATGGTGTGTACTTAAGAGTTGTGAAAAACACGCTTTTACGTCGCGCTGTGCAAGAAACCGATCACGCATGTTTGGACGACATATTAGTTGGTCCTTTGGCTTTCGCTGCATCTGAAGATCCAGTAGCAGTTGCTAAGGTACTTAACAAATATGCCAAAGAATATGACGCGCTGGAAATTAAAGCAGGCTCTATGCAGGGCAAACTTTTATCTGAAGGCGAAATCAAAGCACTAGCGCAACTTCCGAGTCGCGAAGAGTTGTTGGCGAAGCTAATGGGCACTATGCAAGCGCCTGTTGCTAAGTTCGTTCAAACACTTAACGAGGTTCCAACTAAGTTCGTACGTGGTTTGGCTGCAGTAAGAGACGCGAAAGAAGCCTAATTTTTGGCTTTAAACGATTCGTTTCAAACCAGTTTTTACATTTTAATTTTTTGAACCTTCGGGTTCTGTTTAGAGGTTTTACAAATGAGTAAACAAGATATCTTAGACGCTATCGCGTCAATGTCAGTACTTGAGCTTTCTGAGTTAATCACAGAAATGGAAGAGAAATTCGGCGTATCTGCTGCAGCTGCTGCTGTTGCTGTTACGGCTCCTGCTGGTGGCGATGCTGCTGCTGCAGAAGAAAAAGACGAATTCGACGTAGTTCTAGCTGGTTTCGGTGACAACAAAGTTGCTGTAATTAAAGCTGTTCGTGGCGCAACTGGCCTTGGCTTGAAAGAAGCTAAAGAAATGGTAGAAAGCGCTCCTGCAACTTTGAAAGAAGCTGTAGCGAAAGGCGAAGCTGAAGAGCTTAAGAAAACTCTAGAAGAAGCTGGCGCTTCGATTGAGTTGAAATAAGAGATTGATTTCTCTTATTCAGTTGGTAACGATTCGTCGTTACCAATACCGCTAAAGCGGAAATTAGTGCTGAGGCTGATCGGTTATACCGGTCGGCCTTAGTCCGCTTCTGAACAGTGCTAAAATTATCATTAAATTTGGCGCGTTCAGTTTACTAAAGACAGAATTATTCGGAGCTATCATAAATGACGGTTAGCTCCCAGAATGTACAACACGGCTTGTAAAAATAGAGGTTATCCATGGGCTACTCTTTTACCGAAAAGAAGCGTTTACGTAAGAGTTTTTCAAAGCGTCCTGAAGGCGTTTTACCAATTCCTTACTTACTACAGACTCAGTTAGAGTCATATCGCAAGTTTCTACAAGCGGATGCTGATCCAGATGGTCGCATCGAAAAAGGCTTACAAGCTGCATTCAAATCGGTATTCCCGATTGAGAGTTTCAATGGCAGCGCGGCGCTTGAGTTCGTTAGCTACCGTTTAGGTACGCCTGCGTTTGATGTTCGCGAATGTCAACAACGCGGTTTGATCTTCGCAGCGCCATTACGCGTGAAGATGCGTTTGGTGATTTACAACAAAGAAGAAGGTAAGTCGACTGGCGCCAAAGCCGTTAAAGAAGTTAAAGAGCAAGAAGTTTATCTAGGCGATATGCCATTGATGACTGACAATGGTACTTTCGTAATCAATGGCACCGAGCGTGTTGTTGTTGCGCAATTACATCGTTCTCCTGGTGTGTTTTTTGATCACGATCGTGGTAAGACTCACTCTTCAGGAAAATTACTATTCTCATCTCGAGTCATTCCTTACCGTGGTTCATGGTTGGATTTTGAGTTTGATCCAAAAGATTTATTGTTTATCCGCATCGATCGTCGACGCAAACTTGCGGCAACGATTCTTTTACGTGCATTGGGCTACACAACTCAAGAAATTCTTGAGATGTTCTTCAACAATGACACCTTTAATGTGTCGGCTAAAGAGGTATCGTTAGACCTGGTTCCTGCGCGCTTACGTGGCGAGCAACTCGCCTTCGATCTTGTTAACAAGAAAGGCGAAGTTTTAGTTGAAGCTGGCCGCCGCATCACTGCACGTCACATCAGAGAGATGGAAGCCGCTAAGTTAAAATCAATTGTTGTGCCTTCTGAGTACTTCGTTGGTCGCACATTGGCTAAAGACATTGCTGACACCGAAACAGGCGAACTAATTGCTGAAGCGAACCAAGTGGTGACCGCTGAATTGATTGAAGAGTTCATCGAAAAAGGTTTGAAGAAAGTCGAAGTTATTTACACCAATGACTTAGATGAAGGCCCTTATGTTTCTGAAACATTGCGCACCGATCCGACCAATAGCGAGCTTGAAGCACAAGTCGAGATCTACCGCATGATGCGCCCAGGTGAGCCGCCTACGAAGGAAGCAGCCCAAGGCTTGTTCGCAAATATGTTCTTCAACCCAGACCGTTATGACTTGTCGACCGTTGGTCGTATGAAGTTCAATCGTCGTTTGAACCGTGAAGAAGATACAGGCGAAGGCATCTTGAGCAAAGAAGACATCATTGAAGTGATGAAAACTTTGATCGATCTGAAAAACGGTAAAGGCGATATCGATGATATTGACAATCTTGGTAACCGTCGTGTTCGTTCAGTAGGCGAGTTGGTAGAAAATCAATTCCGCGTAGGTCTAGTACGTGTAGAGCGCGCCGTTCGTGAGCGTCTAACGTTGGCTGAAGCCGAAGGCCTGACGCCACAAGATTTGATTAACGCTAAGCCGGTTTCTGCGGTTGTGAAAGAGTTCTTTGGTTCAAGCCAATTGTCTCAATTCATGGACCAAACAAACCCGCTGTCAGAAGTAACGCATAAGCGCCGTGTTTCAGCCTTAGGCCCTGGCGGTTTAACGCGTGAGCGTGCAGGTTTTGAGGTGCGTGACGTACATCCAACTCACTATGGTCGTGTTTGTCCAATTGAAACGCCAGAGGGTCCAAACATTGGTTTGATCAACTCTCTCGCGGTTTATGCTCGCACTAATGATTATGGTTTCTTAGAAACGCCATACTTGAAAGTTGAGAACGGTAAGATGACAGAAGAGGTGCATTACCTCTCTGCGATTGAAGAACGTCTCTACATCATCGCGCAAGCGAATGCTCAAGTAGACGGCAAAGGTAAATTGACTGATGAATTAGTTAACTGTCGACACCAGAATGAATTTTCGTTGGCAACGCCAGATCAAGTTCAATACATCGACGTTGCGCCATCGCAAATCGTATCAGTAGCGGCATCTTTGATTCCGTTCCTTGAGCACGATGATGCGAACCGCGCATTGATGGGCTCGAACATGCAACGTCAAGCCGTACCAACTATCCGCAGCGAAAAGCCGCTTGTGGGTACCGGTATGGAGCGTACGGTTGCAGTGGATTCCGGTGTTGCTCTTACCGCAAAACGTGGCGGTAAAGTCGAGTCGGTAGACGCGGCGCGCATCGTGGTTCGTGTTCACGAAGACGAAGCAGCTGACGGCGATTCGGGCGTAGATATTTACAACCTAACGAAGTACACGCGTTCTAACCAAAATACCAATATTAACCAACGCCCACTGGTTCGCAACGGCGACACCATTGCTCGTGGCGATGTATTGGCTGATGGCCCGTCGACAGACATGGGTGAGTTGGCTTTGGGTCGTAACGTATTAATGGCATTCATGCCTTGGAACGGTTACAACTTTGAGGATTCAATCCTCATCTCAGAGAACCTTGTTAAAGAAGACGTATACACGACGATTCACATCGAAGAACTAACCTGTGTTGCTCGCGACACTAAATTGGGTTCTGAAGAGGTGACACGCGATATTCCAAACGTTGGTGAGCATGCGCTTGGTCGTTTAGATGAAGCCGGTATCGTGTACGTTGGTGCTGAAGTTAAAGGTGGCGATATCTTAGTTGGTAAGGTAACGCCAAAAGGCGAAACTCAGCTGACTCCAGAAGAGAAATTGCTACGTGCAATTTTCGGTGAAAAAGCATCTGACGTTAAAGATACGTCTCTACGTGTTCCTTCTTCAATGAAAGGCACCGTAATTGACGTACAAGTATTCACTCGTGATGGTGTTGAGAAAGACACGCGCGCACTTGCCAACGAAGAGTCAGAGCTAGCCAGCATTCGTAAAGACTTGAACGAGCAGTTCCGCATTGTTGAAGAAGATACCTACGCTCGTATTGAGAAGCTACTTAAGAACAAAGAAGTTGTTAAAGCACCTGGCCTGAAAAAAGGTCAGAAAGTAACTGCGTCTTACCTTGAGGAAACTGATCGTAATAAGTGGTTTGAAATTAGCCTAACTAACGCAGACGCTGCAGACAAACTGGAGCAGTTGCAAGACTCTTTAGCGCAACAGCGTACATACTTCGACGAACTATTCGACGAGAAGCGCGGCAAGTTAGAAGCAGGTGATGATTTAGCGCCTGGCGTTTTGAAAATGGTTAAAGTATTCGTGGCTGTTAAGCGTCGTTTACAACCAGGTGACAAGATGGCGGGTCGTCATGGTAACAAAGGTGTTATCTCGAAGATTGTGCCAGTTGAGGATATGCCATTCCAAGAAGATGGTACTACTGTCGATATCTTATTGAACCCGCTTGGTGTTCCGTCACGTATGAACGTTGGCCAGGTGTTAGAAGTGCATTTAGGATGGGCTGCGGCTGGCCTTGGTAAAAAGATTGACGAAATGCTTCGTCAGCAAAAATCTGCCAAACAAGTTCGTGACTTCCTAGGTAAGGTGTACAACTCAAACGGTAAGTCTGAAGATCTGAAAGAGTTCGACGATGACGAGATCATCGAAATGGCTGGTAACCTTCGTGGTGGCGTGCCTATGGCAACGCCAGTATTCGACGGCGCGGCTGAGAGCGAAATTAAAGATCTGCTTGAACTGGCCGACCTTCCACGTAGTGGTCAAACCATCTTGTTTGATGGTCGTACAGGCGAGAAGTTTGATCGCCCAGTAACGGTTGGCTACATGTATATCTTGAAGTTGAATCACTTGATCGACGACAAGATGCATGCACGTTCAACAGGCCCATACAGCTTGATTACGCAACAACCATTGGGCGGTAAAGCTCAATTTGGTGGTCAGCGTTTTGGTGAGATGGAGGTGTGGGCACTAGAAGCCTACGGTGCTGCATACACCTTGCAAGAAATGTTAACGGTTAAGTCCGATGACGTGAGCGGTCGTACAAAAATGTACGAAAACATTGTTAAAGGTAACTATCAGGTTGAAGCAAACATGCCTGAGTCTTTCAACGTACTTGTAAAAGAGATCAGGTCTTTAGGCTTGAATATCGAACTACAAGAAGATCAACAAGACTAAGTTACTGACCAAATATTTGAGGATTAAACAATGCAAGATTTATTAAATCTCTTTAAACAGCCGAACGTGGTCAACGACGACTTCGATTCAATTCGAGTCAGTATCGCGTCGCCTGAAAAAATTCGTTCATGGTCTTTCGGTGAAGTTAAAAAACCTGAAACCATCAACTACCGTACTTTCAAACCTGAGCGCGACGGTCTATTTTGTGCCAAATTGTTTGGCCCAATTTCAGATTACGAATGCTTGTGTGGAAAGTACAAACGCCTTAAGCATCGTGGTGTCATCTGCGAAAAATGCGGTGTTGAAGTTACTTTGGCTAAAGTACGTCGTGAGCGCATGGGTCACATTGACCTAGCTTGCCCAGTTGCACACATCTGGTTCTTGAAATCATTGCCATCGCGTTTGGGCTTAATGCTCGACATGACGGTTCGTGAAATCGAGCGTGTATTGTATTTTGAAGCCTATATCGTTATTGACGCGGGCATGACGCCATTAGAGTCTAAGACTTTGATGACTGAAGAAGCCTATCTTGACGCAGTTGAATCTCACGGCGATGAGTTCAAAGCGGGCATGGGTGCTGAAGCGATTAAAGAATTGTTGAAAGACGTAAATATCGACAAAGAAGTTGTGCGTTTGCGCGATGAGCTTGCTGGTACTACATCAGAAACAAAGATCAAGAACATCACTAAGCGTTTAAAAGTATTGGAGGCTTTCCAGTCTTCAGGCAATGACCCAATGTGGATGATCATGGAAGTGCTACCGGTTCTTCCACCTGATCTGCGCCCGCTAGTTGCGCTAGACGGTGGTCGTTTTGCGACCTCTGATTTGAACGACTTGTATCGTCGAGTAATCAACCGTAACAACCGATTGCGTCGTCTTCTAGATTTGAACGCACCAGACATCATCGTACGTAACGAAAAACGTATGTTGCAAGAGTCGGTTGATGCGCTGCTTGATAACGGTCGTCGCGGCAAAGCGATTACTGGTGCCAACAAGCGTCAATTGAAATCACTTGCTGACATGATCAAAGGTAAGCAAGGTCGATTCCGTCAAAACTTACTCGGTAAGCGTGTTGACTACTCTGGTCGTTCAGTGATCGTAGTAGGCCCAACTCTTAAATTGCATCAGTGTGGTCTGCCGAAGAAAATGGGTCTTGAATTATTCAAGCCTTTCATCTTTAACAAGCTAGAGCTTCGTGGTCTTGCGACAACGATTAAGCAAGCTAAAAAACTAGTTGAAGCTGAAACCCCTGATGTTTGGGATATTCTTGACGAAGTGATTCGTGAGCACCCAATCATGCTTAACCGCGCACCAACACTTCACCGTCTGGGTATCCAAGCGTTTGAGCCTGTGTTGATTGAAGGAAAAGCGATTCAATTGCATCCGCTTGTATGTACAGCTTACAACGCCGACTTTGACGGTGACCAAATGGCGGTACACGTACCGTTGTCACTTGAAGCGCAGCTTGAAGCTCGTACGTTGATGATGTCGACTAATAACATTTTATCTCCAGCGAACGGCGAGCCAATTATCGTTCCTTCGCAAGATATCGTGTTGGGCTTGTACTACATGACTCGCGAGATGATTAATGTGCAAGGCGAAGGCAAAGTGTTCTCTAACGTCGACGAAGTTCGTCGCGCGTATGACGCTGGCCAAGTTGCTCTGCACGCGAAAATCAAAGTCCGTATTAAAGAAACGTTGATTGACGAAGAAACCGGCGAGCGTTCTGATCACAACGAAATTCATGACACGACTGTTGGCCGTGCATTATTGTCTGAGATCTTGCCAAAGGGCATGGCGTTTGCTGCGATCAATCAAAAAATGAAAAAGAAAACCATCTCTGAAACTATCAACTTGTGCTACCGCACAGTGGGTATGAAAGAGACCGTTATCTTTGCTGACCAATTGATGTACACAGGTTTCCGCCAAGCGGCACT
>CAKZRZ010000088.1 GCA_937918955.1 uncultured Arenicella sp. | reverse complement strand
TCAAACGTGACCGCAAAGAATGTGTCCCAAGTGACTTTCGATGGAGCTTCATTGCAACAGGTTTCTAAAAAACAATGGAGCTATGACCGTAGACGCGGGAATTCCACTCAGTTTGAGGAAGTAAGTCGCGATCGAGATTCGGTATATCTGAAAAATAAGTACACCGCTGAGACCATCCGAATTGATCTATTTGCAAACGATGTAACAGTTGTGTCGAGAGATGGGCGCCGACAGCGTTTTAACATTGATCGCAAAAACGCTGCCGCGGCTAACGACAATCGCGGCGACCGAAATAATCAATCAGCGACAAACTCGCGGGCTAGTACTCCGAGCCGAGTATTCAGCTCAAGCTGTATTAATTATAAGGCTTACGCTAAGAATGGCAGCGGTTCGGTGCGCTTTTACACCTCTAAGCCAAAACTCGTTCAATTTGATCATCGCCCGGTTACTGGCCGAATTTGCCACAACGGATCTCTTGGCATGGAGCTTGGCAAGTTAAAAGAAAACATCGACGTTGTTGTTGAGCTCAATGGCCGTCAATTTCGTTTCGCGCCCAATGAGCAAGAGAGCAGCTATCTCAATAGTTGGTATCGTAAATCGGTGCAGCTAGTCGTTGGGAAATAAGCGCCGATTTAATGAGTCACTTAGTTAAGGTTTATACCGCCGATAATGTGTTAGAAGTCGGTCTGATGCGCAGCTTGCTTGAGCTAAACGGAATTGCTAGCGAGCTGCGTAATCACCATACCTCCAGCTTACTTGGCGAGGTGCCATACACCTCAACATGGCCTGAGCTCTGGATTGATCAAAAGTCGCTGAGTCGGGCTCAGGATTTGATAAGCGAAGCTCAAAATAGGGATGTTTCGGGTGAAGATTGGTCTTGTCCAAGCTGCCAAGCACAGATTCCATCAAACTTTGATCTATGTTGGAAGTGCGGTTCGACCGCAAGCTAGTGTAGTAAGCTTATCGTTGTTTAACAGTATTGTCGTTGTTTGAAAATTTGACCTTGAAATAGCGCTAATTGGCCTTAATAGACCATCATGCCGTTTCTATTGCTCGTTTTTCTTTTTATTGCCGTTCCCATCGCTGAAATAAGCGTACTGATTCGTGTCGGTAGTTCCATCGGTGTTTTTAACACCATTATATTCGTGATCTTTACCGCGGTGCTCGGTGCGTATCTCGTTCGTCAGCAAGGCTTTGCAACCCTCAGTAAGCTCCAACAAGAAACCAATGCTGGGCGTGTGCCGGCTATGCAAATCGCCGAAGGTGTTGCTTTGCTTTTCGCTGGAGCAGTGCTAATGACACCCGGCTTTATCACAGATGCAATTGGCTTCGCGATTCTTATTCCTCCCGTTCGGCAAGCGTTTATCGCTTGGGCGGCCAAGAACTTTTTTAAAGGCGGAGTAACAACGGCCTATTCGGGCAACGTTTATCAGGGTTCTGCTCATTCAAACGACGACGCAGGCAATACTGAGCCCAATGTGATCGAGGGCGAGTACACAAGCGACCCCGATAAGCATAAATAAATCAAAGCTCAAGTATTGACTTTACTGGCTTCGTCCATATTATTAGCACTCTCGTTACTTGAGTGCTAAAAACTCTTGTAAACGACCTAATTAATTATTAACTTATCCCTTTCTGGAGGCACAACGAATGGCTATTCGTCCACTTCATGACCGCGTTCTCGTTCGTCGTAACGAAGAAGAGCAAACTTCTGCTGGCGGCATTATCCTAACTGACTCAGCAAAAGAGAAACCGTCTGAAGGCGAGATTATCGCCGCTGGTAACGGAAAAATTTTAGAAAACGGTGAGGTTCGCGCCTTAGACGTTAAAGTTGGCGACAAAGTATTGTTCGGCAAATACGCTGGGACTGAAGTCAAAGTAGACGGCGAAGACTTGCTAGTAATGCGAGAAGACGACATCGTCGGCGTCGTAGAGTAAGAATCCCGCTTTTTCCCTCATGCCGCGTTGTGAAAAATACTCAGTCGGTTACGTACGAAAAGTACGCGCCCGCCCTGCGTTTTTTCACGCCTTGCCTGAGAAAAAAATCGTGATCCCTCTAGATCACGATACGAATTAACAAATTAAACATAGGAATTTATCATGTCAGCAAAAGACGTAAAATTCGGTGATGATGCGCGCGCTAAGATCCTTAGCGGTGTAAATGTATTGGCAGACGCTGTTAAAGTAACGCTTGGCCCTAAAGGTCGTAACGTTGTGTTGGACAAAGCTTTTGGTGCTCCAACCGTAACTAAAGACGGTGTTTCAGTTGCTAAAGAAATTGAACTAGAAGATAACTTCGAGAACATGGGCGCTCAGCTTGTGAAAGAGGTGGCTTCTAAAACTAACGACGTTGCCGGTGACGGAACAACAACGGCGACTGTTCTAGCCCAGGCAATGGTTCGTGAAGGTTTGAAAGCGGTTGCCGCTGGTATGAACCCAATGGACTTGAAACGTGGTATCGACAAAGCAGTTGTTGCAGCGGTTGGTTCACTTCAAGACCTTTCTAAGCCTTGCGAAGATGCGAAAGAAATCGCTCAAGTAGGTACGGTTTCAGCTAACTCTGACGAATCTGTTGGCAACATCATTGCGGAAGCAATGGACAAAGTTGGCAAAGAAGGTGTGATCACTGTTGAAGAAGGCCAGTCGCTTGAGAATGAGCTTGATGTTGTAGAAGGTATGCAGTTCGATCGTGGCTACTTGTCACCGTACTTCGCTAACAAGCAAGACACTATGATCGCCGATCTTGAGAACCCAATGATCTTGTTGCACGACAAGAAAATCTCAAACATCCGTGACCTATTACCAACGTTGGAAGCGGTTGCTAAGGCCGGTCGTCCATTACTAATCGTTGCTGAAGACGTAGAAGGCGAAGCACTTGCTACTTTGGTAGTAAACAACATTCGCGGAATCGTTAAAGTATGCGCGGTTAAAGCACCTGGTTTTGGTGATCGTCGTAAAGCTATGTTGGAAGACATCGCTGTATTAACTGGCGGTAAAGTTGTTTCTGAAGAAATCGGCATGAGTCTTGAAGGCATCACTCTAGAAGACCTTGGTTCTGCTAAGCGTGTTCAAGTTTCTAAAGAGAACAGCACAATCATTGACGGCATGGGCGACGCAGCTCAAATTTCTGACCGTGTTAATCAAATTCGCGCGCAAATCGAAGAGTCTTCTTCTGATTACGACCGTGAGAAAATGCAAGAGCGTGTAGCTAAATTAGCTGGCGGCGTAGCATTGATCAAAGTTGGTGCAGCGACTGAAGTTGAAATGAAAGAGAAGAAAGCACGTGTTGAAGATGCATTGCATGCGACTCGCGCAGCGGTTGAAGAAGGCGTAGTACCTGGTGGCGGTGTTGCACTAGTACGCACTTTAGATGCGGTTGCAAAAGTAAGTGGCGACAATGCTGATCAAGACGCTGGTGTTAAAGCGATTCTTCGCGCAATAGAAGCGCCATTGCGTCAAATCGTAGACAACGGTGGTGACGATGCTTCTGTTGTGTTGAACGAAGTACGTAACAACGAAGGTACTTTCGGTTATAACGCTGGTACTGGTGAGTATGGCGATATGATCGAGATGGGTATTCTTGACCCAACTAAAGTAACGCGTACAGCACTACAACACGCAGCTTCTATCGCAAGCATGATCATTACTACTGAAGCAATGATCACTGATGCGCCACAAGACGCAGCAGCGGCTCCTGCAATGCCTGATATGGGCGGCATGGGCGGTATGGGCGGCATGATGTAACGCCCGCCAAGGACGGGCCGAGCTTCGAACTATCGAGGTTCAGCCTTTCCACGATTTATTTCGTAAAGAGGCCTCGACTGGGAAACCGGTCGGGGCTTTTTTGTGGTCTAACATTACTCAAGCCTTGCCCCAGATCTGAAAACATGAAAAGGTAAGCATCATCAATCGGAGAGAACTAATGAGTAAGGCACTCTATCGAGGTCAATGTCTCTGTGGCGCAATCAAATACGAAGCTGATTCAGTCGATCAGAAAATGGGGCATTGTCATTGCACTATGTGTCAGAAGTTTCATGGTGCTGCGTTTTCAAGTTATGCATCTACTTTAAGACAGAACTTTCGATGGCTTTCAGGAGGGGCCGAGTTATCAGTTTTCGAAGCCGAAAACGGTACTAAACGGAAATTCTGCCGGCGTTGTGGTTCGAGCCTAATTTTCGAGTCGGCAGAGGATAATGGCCTTGTAGAATTCGCTTTAGCTAGTTTAGATGCATACCCAAGCCTAAAGCCAGATGCGCATATCTACACCGGTACTAAAGTCGATTGGATTGAAATTAATGATGACTTACCTAAGCATCTAAATGGCCGAAGCTAGTAATTAAGGTTACTAAGAACGCACGCTTTGTAGGCGAGGTAATTTTATGGATACAACTTTAAAAACAATCCCGAGCATTGTTAATGATGGGAGAGGCGAGTCATCATGGGGGCGTCATGACATAGCCTTACTAGGCGATGGCGCTTGGATGCTCTCTGAGCAACAAAGTGCGTTGAACTTTCGATTGCGCTCGAGCGCTGCTGGTTATCAATCTGACTGGCATGTAGCGGGCGACCCAACCTTGTTACTTATTCAGACTGGTATTATTGAAATAGAGTTGCGTGATGGTTCGCTTAAACGGTTTTCAGCAGGCGAAATGTTCGTGGCTCAAGACTATCTGGAGGAAGGCATTGAGTTTACTGAGCTCCTTGGCCACCGTGCGCGCGTTATTGGGCAACAGACCCTTAACGCTTTGCACTTAAAACTATTCAAACGCTGATTATATATACTCTAAACTGGCGTATCGTAGTGCTCTGTATTCTAGGGTAGAACAAACGTGGGTGACAAGGTGAGCGAAAAATTAGGCATTGACTCAACGCGAAGGAGTTTATGCGCTCCTTTTCATTGATAACAGGCTGACAAGTTAACGCATTAGTCAGCATAAAGTCAGTGTGTTAGTTTTATCCACCACGCAATCAGTTTTCTGCACTTGTACCGATCGGATTATCTAAGCACTGATTTCGATTTTGATGCTCCAACTTCGCTCTTAAGCCTGTCGCGAATTAATTATCCGTCTCTAGATGCCGTTGGTTTTATCCCATGATGTTCTTGACTCGAATACAACTTGGGATAATTAATATTTGCCATTTATTCTTCAATCTGAAATTTGGGGCACTCGGTTTTACAAAGTTTTAAACTCTTCTAAATTCATTCTATACCTTGCCTGTACTTGCTTTGGCGCGGATCTATCGTATTTAAGGAGCTTGACAATTTGTGGATTCAATAGCAAAGTACGCTCCATTAGAGTAGTAGCGCCGCCGTTGGGAATGCGACATCGAAGTTCTAGGTCTCGATCGTCGTAGTGCGCTATATAAGTCGAATGTAAAATGTATCGGCGCAGCTGCGTCGCTCGGGGTTGAAATGATCAAGTCGGTTTTTGAGCGGCTGCATCTTCTAATGCAGTCGAAAGTTATTCTTGTTCGTTGCGTCATGCTTCTTTCCTTTATGCCTACAGCATTTGCTGTAGCACAACAAGAGGAATCCATTGAAGGATATTGGAAACAACAAGGCGAATCGGTTTATATCAAAGTTGATAACAAAGATGGCCGCATGAACGCTGAAGTCGTTCGTAGTGACTGGGCTCCAGGGCTCGTAGGCACTATTTTGTTTAGTGATGTTGTTGCTGTTGAGGGTAGAAAAGATCGTTGGGCTGGAGAGACCCCAAACCCTAATTCTTCTCGCGCTGGAAAAGCTACTTTAAGGGTGTATCGGAGTGGCGCGCTCTCGATTCGTCTGAAGCCTGGCGGCAGATCGATGTGGACGCGTAGTGAAGCTGTAGAGAAACGCTATTAGGCTGATGCGCTTCTCTTCTTAGAAGCGCGATTCTTGGCTCATGGCCCCTTTAAGGTCTTGTGCGGGCGTAGGTTCAGTTTAGGCAGTGCCCACGATGAAGCTAGCGCAGGTAGTTGTGCTGCCGCCTAAATTGAATGTCATCATGTCACCGACATTTTTAATTTGATTACCTTCATAACTGTCGCTCGCTTGCTTGGCGCAATCAAGTAACATGCGCACGCCGGTGGCGCCAACAGGGTGGCCTTGCCCTATAAGTCCGCCGCTGGCATTAATGGGTAATCGCCCGTCGATTTGTGTTTCGCCATTTTCAATGGCTTTCCATGCCTCACCTGGCGCGTATAGTCCAGAGTGGTCCAAGATCATGTATTCGGTGATGTTGAAGCAATCATGGACTTCTAAACCACTGATCTGTTCGATACTTGATAAGCCCGCTCGCTTAAGTGTTTGCTCGAATAGTGCTTTTACGTGAGGTAGTAAAACCTCTTTTCCTTGTGCCAACCGTCGTTTTTCAGCGAAGCGCATTGGCGCATTTATGTGTCCCCAACCTTTGATGTAAGGCAAGCTGTCTAGACTAATGCCGTGCTGCTTCGCATATTCGGCAGCTTTTTCGGCGTTCGCCAGTAACACGGTTGCGGCTCCATCGGTGATTTGACCGCAATCTAATCGGCGAATATTGCCGGCGATGGTTGGGTTGAGTTCATCGTTATCGCTGAAACTCTCAGCGTTGACATCCCAAAAGCGAGATTGGGCATTGGGGTTTTGTTTGGCGTTTGTGTAATTTTTCTCAGAAATCGCATAAAGGTGATCTTTGCCGACCCCAAAGGTGTTTTGATATTCGTCTATTAGGTCGCTAAACGCGCATGGCCAAACAGTATTTGAGCCAGCCCACTCTTCTCCAAACCAAGCGGCACCTGCAAGCGGGTCTCCTTTGATTTGCGGTTCCTTAGTTTTCATCATTTCGATGCCAACAACGCAAGCAACGTCATAGCGACCCGATTCTAAATCGGCCATTGCCGCTAATAATGCCATAGACCCCGATGCACAAGCGGCTTCATGGCTAGAAGCAGGTAAGTATGCAAGGCTTGGATGAACATGACCAAAAAAACCACCGAGATGCGCTTGCCCAGTATAGGATGCTGACACAAAGTTTCCGACATGCCCGACTTCAATATCACTTGGGTCTAACTTAGACGAGTCTAAGGCGCTTTGTACAGACTCACTGAAGAGGTCGAATATGGTTTTGTTTTCGCGTACCCAGTTTCGGGAAAAATCGGTTTGATGACCGCCAAGAATATAGATTCGAGATGTGCTCATTCGTACTTGCCTAAATGGGTAAATTGATAAAATGTAAGTCTCTACAAAAAGTATAGCGCTTAGTCGAGCACAAGCTCTATCTGATTAGGCATCATTATCCGAAGATTGTTCGGCGGCTTGAGCAGCTCTAACAGTCGGGCCATCCGCCCAGGTGGCGTGTGTGCCGCTTGCTATTCGGTGTGGCAATATAATCCTACACACTGGGCCCGATTCAATATTTTGAGCGTCAATTATTATGCATTCAGAACGATCTTGCTTAGTGTCGGTAATGAAGCTTACTAGATAACCATCGTCCTCAGATTGAGCATTGATTCTAGGGGCGAAGGGCGCTTCGCTGCCGTATCGCTTACTGCCAAAGTAAAGCTCCTGAGTGTCGCCTGTTTCAAGGTCATGCTTAACTATACCCGCAAATAGAAACCAGCCGGGCTTTGAATAGGTTGAGTACAAGTAGCGAGCCTTCTTACCTGCATAGGCTTGGTTAAACGTGCCAAATTCCAATACTCGGTCGCTCAAGCGTTCTTCTTTCACTTCGCCAGTTTTCAAATTGAACCGCCAGCGATGAAGCTTCGATTGGAACGAATGCTGATCTAAGCCTGCCATGAATTTACCCGCAAGTTTAGGCACTCGAGGCATGGGCGCTGGGTCTGGTTTGTCTTGGAAATAGCCATCGAGCACAATTTCATCGCCTTCTTCGTAAGCATTCATCCAATGCAGTACATACGTGGGTGAGGCTTCGAACCACTTAATATCGTCTTGATTGCCGTATCGCGGAAGAATGGCAAAGCGCGTTGGCATGTCAGGGTAGTAAGTTGGGACGTGTTTACCTCGCTCAAGTTTTTCCGGATCCCAAAAAAATGGAAGGTCTACTAATATTGAGTAGTTTTTGGTAAAAGCCATGTCGTGCGGTAATCGTGACCCAGGTAATGGCACGGGCGTGTAATGCACTAGCTTATTGTCTTTATTGACAACACCATAATGTTGATAGGGCGGTTTCTTGGAGTAATTAAAAAACAGCAGTTCGCCGGTATTTTCATCGACTTTAGGGTGTGCCGAAATACCTTCGTCAGGTACCCAAGATTCTGTGCCGTGTTGCTCAAGTGTATAAGGGTCTAGACGATAGCCCTCGCCACATTGCCAGAAGGTCGAGAGCACTTGGCCTGCATGAACCACTACGTCTGTAGAACTTGCATCTTTTATATATTCTTGAGCACCCCAGCCCGGTCGTTTTGATAACTTGGCATCATTTACAAAGCCGGTCCAAAGCGCCTTACCGGCTTCTTGTTCTGCGTCAAAGCCTTTGGTGCGAATAAAGCGATTTCGATATTCTGCCTTACCATCTTTGAATGAAATTGAATGTAGCATTCCATCGCCGTCAAATGGGTGATAGTGCCCTATCGGTTTGTGAACTGGGTTTTCAGTATTACGTATGTATACACCGTCGATATCTTTCGGAATCTCCCCGATTACTTGCATATCGGTAGCATTAACCTCATCGAACATCGGCGCCCATGCGCCATTTAAATAGGGGTGGATCCCGCGTTTAATGGTGTGTTTTACGGTTTTTTTCCAAGTGACGGTCATGGCATGCCTCAAATAAGTAACTACTTCTATGAAACTATATTGGAAAAAAATAAATGATCAAGGCTCAAATGAAGAATTCTGTATTAAACTTTTAAGATCAACTTGAAGCTAAGCAGCTAAAATTACTTAAACTGGCTGTCTGGGATGTGTTTTTTGGATGAGCGACATCTCGGCGAAGCTTTGTTAAGCTCCGCAAATGACTCAGCAACTCATACTCAATCAAACCATTGCCGACGGGCTGGACGTGATCGGCGATCGTTGGACGCTTCTAATTTTGCGATCTGCGTTCTATGGAATCAATCGCTTCGATGCTTTTCAAGCGGCGACGGGCGCGAGTCGGTCGACATTAACACGCCGCCTAAATGCCTTGATCGAACACGAGATTTTCTACAAGCACCCTTATAGTAGCGCAGCTAATCGTTTCGAGTACAAGTTCACCGAGAAGGGCTTGGGTTTATTGGGGCCATCTTTGCTGGCAGCTAAATGGGAGTCTGATTGGCAAACCGAAGATTACATCGACATAAAAGGCCGCTTGTTTCATGAGCACTGCGGTTCTTATATGACACCTAAGGTAATTTGCCGTGCCTGCAAAGGAGAACTCAGTTTTGATAAGGTAGAGTGGCCAAACATGGCTAAACAACTAGACTCTCAGCTAGAGGAAATTAGAACCTATAATACTCAACACCGAAAGCGTGTTAACAAGCAGAGAAATGGTCATGTTGGTAACTCAAACCTCGCCTCGTTGATTGGAGATCGTTGGACATTATTAGTATTGATTGCGTCGTTTCTGGGTGTTCAACGCTACGACGCGTTCCTCAATAGCTTGTCAACACCCCCGAGCGTTTTGTCTGAACGCTTGAAGCAGTTAGTTGCAAATAATATTTTTTCAAAGGTTGAGTATCAGAAAAATCCTCCGCGGCATAACTATGTGTTAACCGAAAAAGGTAAGTCACTTTTTCCATTTGTGATGACGTTAAGGCAATGGGTAGCATCTGAAAGTGCTGATTGCGCTACCCCTCTAAAGCACTCGTGCTGCGGGAAACCGCTAAAAATAGATGTTGTCTGCGATCAATGTGATCAACGGCCTTGGCCTTCAGACATGCAATATCATCATCAAAAATAATTCCTCTAATTATATTTAGCAATGGTCTTGGATTAGTGCGTGCGAGCTATTGATCTATCTCAATTGTTCCGCTCATAGTCTCTAAATTCACTGTTGAATCGCCGTCCCCTAAGGTGAAGCGCATTGACCCCGAAAATGAAAAATTACTTTGAGTTTTGTGATTCGAGATATTGTTTTCTATTTCACCACCGGGGCCTGTTTCAATGTCGAACGAGGCATTAATAGCATCGGAATCGAAGTTAACATCGATATCACCACTGACGGTCCCCGCGAGAAAACGGGCATCTTCCGCGAGTTCTAATTGAATTTCAATATCACCCGAAATGGACTCAACTTTGATGTCATTTGATTTGCCAATCTTAGCGAGTATGCTGCCCGAAACCGTTTGAGCATCAAACTGTTGCGCTTTACCACTGGCTACAATGTCGCCACTGACCGACGATAAGTTAAGTCGACCACTCGCACCGTTGACAATTACATCACCACTGACTGACTCGAGTTCAACACTACCAGTACCTCCATCAAGTTCGATGTCGCCACTCATGGTGTTTACCCTAACTTGCCCAGCAATATTGTGTAACTCATAGCCAGTTGATGTGCCGTCTACTCGAAAGCTACTGTTGCGCGGCGCGTAGATAGTAAGTTTGGCATAGCTCCCAGAACGGCTTCGGTTCCAAAACCCATGCTCTCCGCGATGCTCAATTTTAGTTCGATCACCCTTGGTCTTAAAAGTAAAATTATGTTCGTTGATCGGGACATCTCCAACAACACGTACTTGAGGTTTATCCCAGCCCTTAATGATGATGCTGCCATCCATCACATCGATATCTACTCGGCCCTGTTCCTGTGCGTCTAAGGTGCGATCTATTTTTTCAGCTTGAACAATGTTCGACATCGTTATTGCCAAGCCGGCGAGTAAAATTAATATAACGTTTTTCATAGTGCTTCCTCGCTAAATGGATATGCCATTTGCTGTTTTGAATTTGTTCAAGAGCTTAAGCTCTTCTTTATAAGTGCGCGCCAATTTAGCGGCATAGCTGCTATTGGTCGGGTGAGCTAAAATCGCTTGCTTTAGTTCAAGTGACGCGTTGTCGATTGTGAGTAGTACCATCTCAATTTCGGCAACGGTGGTTGAATCAATAGTGCCTAAATCGCCATTTAGTAGAGCGGTGAACTGGGCTCTGACTTGACTGTGTTGTTGCTCGATGAGACTGATTTGGCTTTTTTGGTACTCAATATAACTGGCCTGTAAATCATAGGTGTCCTGGGCACGCTGAAACGACATACTAGACATAATGAACGCGCCGAGCGCTAACATCATGCAAGCGGCCATCGAAACGGCAAGCCAAGGTTTTTGCCCACCGATGTGAGCAGGCATTTGTAAAACTGTGCCCTGTGCCTGAACCTGTGGCTCAAGCGGCGTCGTTAATGCGAGCTCACTATTGGCATCGAGCTTGGCTTGGATCTCAGGCCATAAGTCCCGATCGGGTTTAATGTCCCAATTTAACGAGCCCAATACATTGTCATTCTCGTTTTTATTGTTCATAGCTGCTGCTCTGCCTGCGCTCTTAACGTCGTACGTGCTCTGTGTAAATGAGTTTTCGATGTGCCAATTGCCATGCCGGTAATCTCAGAAATTTCATTGTGTTGATACCCGAGATATTCATACATAATCAACACTACCCGGGCCGTATCGGACAAGCAACGTAAGGCCTGATCAATTTCTTCTTGTAAGCCAAACGGCCTGTTAACTGCGCTCTGTTCGTATTCATGATCGTCTAAACTATCGACCTGCCATTTACTATGTTTACGTAAGTGGCCAATGACCACATTGCTGGTAAGGCGAAAAAGCCAACTGCTGAATTTGGCGTCTCCGCGAAAACTGTCTAACTTCTGCCATGCTCGAATAAACGATTCCTGAGCTAAATCTTCGGCCAATTCTTTTTGGCCACAGAGCCGCAGACACAGGGCGTAAACCTTCCCTATATTCGCTCGGTACAAACTTTCGTAAGCAGATTGATCGCCGTTCTTGCTGCGGCTTACCAATTGCAATTCTTCGTCTAGCAAAGTAAAAATCTCACATGTTTAGAAGTAAGATGGGTGAATAGGGCAAAAGGTTTACAGAAAAGAAAAATAAATATAAAAAATATCGCTGAGTAAAGATTGAAAGCAAGGGAAAACTAAATTGGTAGTGCTAAGTTGACCCAAATAGTCTAGTCTTGATCGATCAGCAGATCATAGTGCAAAGCCACTATACCTAAATATAGGATCTCTCATTTAATAATGGCACGCTCAAAGCAATTAGTTGACGCAATTAAAGTAACTCTCAAACAGCAAGGCATGACTTATCGTCAGCTTGCGCAAAATCTCGATGTGTCTGAGTCGACCATAAAGCAGATGTTTGCAAACGGCAACTTTAGCTTAAATCGCCTTGATCTGATTTGCGAGCTCCTCGACGTAGATCTAAATGCTCTGCTTGAACTCTCTGAGTCACTTGAAGATCGCTTAACATCAATTAGTTTAGAACAAGAGCAAGCACTTGTAGAAGATAGAAAATTATTAGTAGTAGCCTATTGTTTAGTTAATCATTGGAAAGTCGACGAGATTGTAGAGCGATATGATATCGGCGACCTGGAAGTAATTACATTGCTAGCGCGGCTCGATAAAATGCGATTGATTGAATTGCAACCAAACAATAAGGTCCGTTTGCTAATGGCTAATAACTTTTCATGGAACCCAAATGGGCCCATTGAAAAGTACTTTCGATCGACTATTCAAACAGAATTCTTCAACACCACTTTTGAAGAAGACGGCGCTCTTCGAGTTGTGAAAAATGGTGTTCTGACAATGAAGGGTCAAGTTGATCTACGTAATCGACTTAAAATGTTGGACTCGCTCTTCGATGAAATTTCGGAACAAGAGCGAAAAATTCCAATTGGCGAGCGCCATGGTGTGACAATGATTTTAGCAATCCGCAATTGGGAGGTTAGTATCTTTACTGACCTCGAGCGTAAGCAGTCATGAACTTAAACATTAAAGCCTTGAACTTTTAAAAGCCATCTTTGACAAAAACAACGACTATGACAGAACAAAAAGGAATGTGGGCCCGAGCCGCTGCAATAGCAGAACAAACCCCCATTGAACGAAATCGCTATGTCGACCTACTACGAGCTCTATCGATCAGCGCGGTGGTTCTAGGACATTGGATTATCGCCGCGCCAGCAACTGTCGGCGGCATTGTTAGTATGGACCACCTATTGCAAATTCAACCTCCCGCACAATGGCTAACGTGGTTGTTTCAGGTGATGCCGGTGTTCTTTTTTGTTGGCGGATACTCAAATGGAGTGTCTTGGGATAGTGCTCAAACCAAAGGTACCAAGTACTCGTTTTGGTTAGAATCTCGCTTACGCCGTTTACTCGGTCCTGTCATTCCTTTGATCTTGCTCTGGGCATCTCTTGGTATATTGGGTTTCTATTTGGATCTGCCAAGGCAAATGATACAAATTGGCTCGCAAATTTCTTTGGTGCCCACTTGGTTTTTGGCGATCTATTTTATCATTGTGATGTTTGTACCGATCACTCGAGCGCTTTGGCGAAAACTTGGTTTACTCAGCGTGATCCTACCGTTTTGCTTAGCCGTAGCGGGCGATATTGTCTTCTTCAATACTGAGGCAAAGTGGTTTGGCTGGTTTAATTATTTCTTCATATGGGGAGCAGTACATCAGCTTGGCTATGCTTGGCAGCAAGGTCGTTTTGGAGGGGTGGCGCCATCTTTGTGCTTGGCCATTGTCTCGGGTTCGTTCTTAGTATTGCTTACTCAATTTGGGCCTTATCCGATCAGTTTGATTGGCGTTCCCGGCGCCGACTTTAGCAATACAACACCTCCTAAGTTACCGCTTATTGCGCTTGGTCTAACACAAATTGGTTTGTTGCTGGCGCTTGAAAAACCAGTTCGTCAGTGGCTATCAAATGCTAAAGTTTGGACCGCAACGGTGTTGATAAACGGGTTCATAATGCCGATCTTCCTTTGGCATAGCACCGTTATGATACTAACAATTGGCTTTTGCATTTGGCTATTGCCGGTTGTGTTGTCAGTGGCGCCCGGCAGTAGTGTGTGGTGGGCTTATCGACCAATTTGGGTGCTTGTATATTTTGCGGTGATGATGCTAAGTCTGCCGCTATTTATGTGGCTTGAGAAAAAGCTTGGCGGAGGCTCTAGTAAACACAATACAGGTTTCGCAGTGATACTTTTCGGTCTTGGTATGTGTGGGGGCCTTGCGGTTTTGGCAGGTCTGGGCGTAGCTGGAAAAGGCGCTTTTGGTTTAAATTGGTTGGCAATTTCATTGCCGATAATCGGCGTTGTTGCCTTGTCTATGATAGGTAAGAGAAAAAAAGCTTAGCCGCAGTGAGGCTTTTGATGCATCGAGTTCGCAACCTCGAAATAGTGCTCAGCGAGCATTTCTAAAATGGTTTTTACTTTGAAGAGCGACTTTCTTATTGAATCTGAAGCCAATGTTTCCTTGTTTTTTGGGGTACTTCGAGGCCAGATGAGCGTAGATTTCGCTCTCAATATTCTTGTAGACAAGCTTTAAGTCTTTGTCGTCTATTAACTTTGCGTAGGCATATACTGTATTGAGTACATGCGGGTGATGAAGGCGAATCACTACTTTATGATTCGCATAAATTACGCGGCTAAATTTGCTTACCAACATGATGCAGGTTGCTCCAACGTCTTGCACGCGTATCGTTGAAAGGTCTACACTCCGATCGAAAACCATAGGGAGGCTCCTGGCGTATTTGCCATTCGGTTCTCATCAAATGCTGTTTTATAAACAGCCGCTCAGTGTGTCCCCGTAGAGCACGATCAAACGAGAATTGTGTGCTTTAGCGCCATTTTTAGATTTCCCCGACTCATTTTTAGCATTTTTCTCGCTAAAAATCACACTGTTTGACATTTGTTCTTACATTTTCTTGCTAAATTAGCGCCCCATAGCTGATACTAGCAAGCGTTTATTAGGGCGCGACCTATGCAGCGGTCAGTCTGAAAGGGCCGTAAAAACGAAAAGTTAGGGTAGTGTATCTCCGAGGTGGGGGGGTAGATACCAGAGCTTTCAAAACAGGAAATCTAAACTACTTGTTAGTCTACAAAGCAAAAGGTTGAGAGTTTCGATATAGATGTAAATTATTGGGGTTTAAATAAGTATGGAAAACATTCTGCGTTTCAAAGGTTTGACGTTTGCCACGCTAGGCTTAGTCCTTGCATTCTTAATGTACTTGGCACTGAATGTGGTATTGAACGCTAAATCAGAGAGCGATCTAAAGTACACAACATCACTTGTTCAATTACTTGACCAAGTGTCTCCGACACTCGACTCGAACGAATCTCAAAAATTATTGGCGTCCTTACAAGCATATAGCTCAGGGCAGTCGCTGCGAATTTCTGGTGAAACAATAAACACGCAGTCGTTAGCTGACTTTCTAGCACCGCAAACGTCTAGCTTAGACTCACTTGTTGCTCAAATGAGTTCTGGTGATCTTGTTGCCTCAACTAACACAGCCAAAGGCTTATTAAAGTCGGTACAAAAACGAATCGCGAAGAAGCTCAAGCTCACAAAGTATTTACAGTTCGCAGCCGCTTTAATTGCGATAGCTCTCTATTTACTTGTAATCATTCCGATGATTTCACGTTTATCAGAGAGCCAAGACACTGAAGTGAAGGTGGTAGACGAAACCAAGGGGATTATGAGCACGGTTTCTGAGGGCTTGTTTTTACTAGACCATGATTACCAAATTGGTGTAGAGCAGTCGGCATCTCTGAGAAAGATCTTTAAGTTAGATCGAGACTTAGAAGGAGACTTCTTTGACTTTATCTCGAACTATGTTTCGCAACATACAGTGCAAACGGCACAAGAATTTCTTGGTTTGCTTTATGGCGATCGTGTTAAAGAGAAGTTAATTAAAGACCTCAATCCACTAAATGAAGTAGAAATTAATTTAGTACGCCGTGATGGTTCGTACGAAAGCCGTTACTTAGATTTTCAATTCAATCGTGTAATGGAAGACGATAAGCTAAAGCAAATACTGGTGTCAGTAACTGACGAAACACGACGAGTGTTGCTTGAGCGAGAGCTTGCTGAGACAAAAGAAGAACAGGAAGCGCAAATGGACCTGCTACTTCGCATTCTGAAAGTAGATCAGGCTCAGTTAAGAGCATTCTTTTCGGCAGCAAACACAGACTTGAATGCGATCAATAGTAAATTAGAGGCTCGTGGCCACAGTAGCCTTGAAATTCAAAGCAAGGTTACCGAGATATCAAAAACTGTCCACAAGCTAAAAGGTGATGCAGCTGCTCTTGGTCTACATAATTTCGAATTTATTGCGCATGCGCTCGAAGAAGAGTTGGTGATGGTTAAAAACACCTCAGACAAAGTTTCGGGTAAAGCGCTGCTTCCTGCGATTACTAAAATCAAAGATTTGTTTTCCGAGCTAGAGCAAATGGAAAGCTTAGTGGAGAAGTTGTCTCAAGGGCAAACTCAAAGTCTGATTGAAGATGGTGGCTCTATCGAGCAGAACCCAGTTTTGACTGATGACACAAGCGCGTCTGGCTTTGCCAATATTCTTCATGATCTATCTAGAACAGTAAGTAAACGTAATAATAAGCGCGCGCACATTGAGGTTCATGGTTTAGATTTAACTGAGCTTCCTGATGAATTGCAAGAACCAATGCAGAGTGTCGCAGTTCAACTGGTGAGAAACAGTATTGTGCATGGTTCGTTAATGCCCGAAGAGCGATTAGAAGCGGGTAAAACCGATTACATAAATATCACTACCAGTCTGAACGAAACCGATCAAGCGTATACCCTATATGTGCGTGATGATGGAGAAGGGCTTGATAACCAAGCCATTCTTGATCGAGCGATTGAAATTGGCATGATCAAACCTGAACAGCTTGATCGAATCGACGTAAAAACTGCGTTCAAGTTGATTTTTCATCCTAGCTTTAGTCAGCTTTCTGAAGCGACTTTGGACGGCGGCAGAGGTGTAGGCCTAAGTCTTGTGCACTCCATGGTGAAAGAGCTTGGAGGCGCAATCAGTGTGCAACATAAGCTTGGCCGTTTTAGCCAATTCAAAGTGTCGATCCCTAAGGCATAGCGCGCTTTAGCGCTATCACAATCATTTAGCAATAAACTAATTATTAAGAGGCTTAGCCAATGAAGTTTATGGTGGTGGATGACTCAATGGTCATCAGAGAAAAAGTTGAAAACGCCCTTAAGGGCGAAGATTTTGAAATAGTCGGTACCGCTCAAAATGGTATCGAAGCCGTAGAGCAATTTAAGGCTTTGAAACCGACTGTTATGACGCTCGATATTACAATGCCGTTGATGGACGGCATCGAGACGATTAAAGAAATAATGGCGATCGATTCCAATGTGCGAATTTTAGTCGTTTCAGCCTTAGCTGACAAAAGCACTCTAATACAAGCGATGCATCTTGGAGCCTACGGGTTCTTATGTAAGCCATTTAGAGATATAGAGCTAATTGAGGCAATAGAAGAATTAATTGAGGACATTGTCTAATGAAAGAAAAAAGTTTAGAAGTTTTCGTCGATGGATTAACAAACTACTTCGATAAAAGCACATCATCTTTAGCTAAAGTGAGCACGCCATTTTTGATACAAGATATCAACAAATACTTGCTCGACTACACCGGCATTATCGGCATTTCAGGAAACCACAAGGGCTCAGTGTTTTTCACTGCGCCTCAAATAATGGTCGTTAAATTGATTACTGAAATTGGTGTTATGACCACCAAAGAAGAAAAGCTAATGGACTTAGTTGGTGAGGTTAGTAATACGATTTCTGGCAACGCGCGAAGAGTGTTCGGTGATCAATTTATGTTATCAACGCCGGTTGTGCTGAAAGGCAAAGGTGAGCAATTACATGTTTCAAACATATCCAGTATTTATGTAATACCGGTGGTTTGGAAAAACATGAGCGCTCAGTTGATCATCAATTTAGATTCTGTTTAAAGGTACGGGGGGAATATGCGTCATTTAGTTAAAGGTTTAGTAATCGCTTTGCTTGCGCTACCAGCGCTTGCCTTAGCTCAAGAATCTCAGGCTGAGCCAGTCGTTACGTTTGAGGTATTGAGTTATATATGGATTGCAGTTTGTTGCGCGCTTGTTTTGTTTATGCAGGCCGGCTTTCTGCTTGTAGAAGGCGGTCTGGTGCGTTCTAAAAATGCCGTCAATGTAATCCTCAAAAACTTTACTGACGTAGGTTTGGGTACCGTTGGCTATTGGATAATTGGTTTTGGCCTGATGTACGGGGCTAATGACTCTGGCTTTATCGGAACATCGTCATTCATACCAACCTTCACTGATACGAGCTCTACCTTAATCCTTCTTTATCAAATGATGTTTGCGGCGACCGCGGCGACAATTATGTCTGGTGCAGTTGCTGAGCGATTTAGCTTTTTGCCCTACATCATTGGTGCATTTTTTGTAACGTCTGTTATCTACCCAATTTTTGGATCATGGGCTTGGGGCGGCAGTGGCGAGAACTTAGGTTGGCTGCGCGAACTCGGTTTTGTCGATACTGCGGGCGCTACGGTTGTTCACTCCATTGGTGGCTGGTGTGCCTTGGGCGCTCTTATTGTTATTGGTCCTAGAACCGGCCGCTTTAGTCGTAAAGGCGATGTGCATAATATTCCTGGCCATAGCTTGCCGTACGTTGCTCTTGGTGGATTTATTTTGTGGTTCGGATGGTTCGGTTTTAACGGCGGTTCTGTTAACGATGACTTTTCAAACCTAGGTCAGATTCTGCTGAATACGCACCTAGGCGCAATTGGTGGTATCTGTGGTGCGTTAGCTTGGTTAGCAGCAACAAAGCGTGGCTTTTTAATGGTGATGATTGTTAACGGTTGCCTAGGCGGCCTAGTATCGGTTACCGCAGGTGTTGATCAATTGGCACCGGGCTTTGCGTTAATTATCGGCATTATCGGTGGCATCGTCGTTGTGGCATCAGCCGAAGTATTGACTCGTTTTAGAATCGACGACGCCGTAGGTGCAATCTCGGTTCACGGTTTTTGCGGCGCTTGGGGCACATTTGCGATTGGCATGTTTTACCAAGGAGACATGTTTAACGCAGAGCGAATGGTGGCTCAGGTAATCGGTATTGTCGCGGCGCTAGTATGGGGTTTAGGTACGTCTTTTCTGATATTCAGTGCATTGAACAAAGTGATGACACTACGTGTTTCTACCAAAATGGAGCAACGTGGTTTAGATATCAGTGAGCATAAAGAAATTGGCTATAGCGATTTCGTGATTACTCACGTTAAAGCTGACCAATAGGGTTATTTAGGATGAGTAATACATCACAATTAAACCAACGCATCGTGTATGCGGGGCTTGTGCGCACTAATCTTGATCGCGGCGCTCTAAAATCGGCTTTCGAGCATTGGAATAAGACTAATTCAGAAGCTCCAATCGATATTTTTGAGGTTGTTGACCAAGTTGTTAGCTTTCTTGGGCTTGAGGTGCCGGAGAAGAAGGCATTGACATTGGGCCTGCATACAGCCTCTTCGGAGTTGTATAACGATTTAAAGCCAGTCCCTGAGTTTATCCTCGGTGATCAGGCGGCTAACGCTGCGAGCTCAGATGCTGCGCCTCAAGCTAGTAGCGCACCTAAACAAGCCGCCCACTTGTCTATCACTGCTCGGTACCTACAAGCTGTATCGCTTCAGATTAAGCGTAATGATCCATCGACACATAAAGAACTTGTGGCAGCCGTGGCAGACGAAGGTCTGCTTAAAAGCTTGTCATCTGAAGTGTCCGCTTGGGCTGCTGATAACCTTAATGCAATCAGCTTTGGGGCATCTGTCAGCGTTGAGCAATGCCAAGAACTCGCGCATGAGTTCTATGTCATGGTCTGTGATTTTATTGGCCCTGTAGAAATAGATGTCATTGTAAATAATGTTATTAGCGATCTCTCTAAATCTAGCGAAGCACGCGAATTTAGCCCCCAGACACTTCTTTAGCTGAAGCTAGCTCGAAGGATGTTGGTTTTGGGAAAAGCGAGCGTGCAAAGCTGGTGCATAGCTACTATGGCGTTTTATTGATTGCGAATTTCCCAACTACTTTTGCCTCTTCAAAATGCAGGTGCTAACAATTAAGGTTTTGATGTAGGGCGAGAGTGGCCACAGCGTGTGTATAAGAATTGCCGCTTAACTAGCCGATTGAATATGGGTAGGCAAAGAAAATAAAATGCGCTGAATTTAGAAGTAAATGAGTGATGATTGGCGCTTCGATTCGGCCAGTAATCTTGTATGTATAGCCGTATAAAATACCCGCAACTGTCGCTAGTATAATATATTCAAATCCGCCTGCGAAATGTGCTAAGCCGAACAAAATAGCCGCGATCATTAAGGCGATTTCTGCCGCGTGCTTATGTTGAAGCCGCTTCTCTATCTCTGCTTGAATTAATCCTCGAAACAGCAATTCTTCAGCAAGCACTGTAAAGAACAAATTCTTTAATACCCAAGGCCAGAAAAGTGCCGATGGTGTGAAGTCAAAGCGAGAATAGGTCATTAAAAGAGCGAACAAATAAATCAGCGGTATGCCAATTAGCACAGGCAACGCTATTAGCGAAACTACACGTTTGAACTCGCTCCATGAACGAATTAGTTGATCATGAAACAGAAACCCAAGTACTAAAACGCCAAACATCGATTTGTCATAATTGAACCAAATATCAAACTCGCCAGAGGTTTCATTTAGTTTTAATGCCTGTGCAAACTCATGATTGTTAAAACCAGGAATCACATGTAGACCTAAGGCTACTCCGACGCTCAAAAGTGCGACTAAGGCGAGCAAACTAAGCGAGTTTTGGCGCTGATAAATAAGTGAGAATACTAAAATCATAAACGCACAAAGAAACGCTGGATAGGTAATCGCCTTGGTGGCGAGGGCGACGATAAGCGTTACAAAATAGGCCAGTTGCCAAGCTTGTGTGCGTCTAAACCAAACTAAAATGATCGATAATACGACTAAAATTGTCGGGATTTGTAAACCTAACACATAAAAATTTTGCATATCGATTTTGACTTCAAATGGGTTAGTTTTCGAATGCTCAATGGGGCATTTAGTAGAGCGGTTAAATGCACTCTAAAGCGTTGTTCTATCTAGTGTTACAAGTATTAAATTGGGCGAGAATCTGGGCTCGTTGACAGTCTAAAAAACTACTCATTCGAGTATGCAATCAATGTAAACAAAATAATAGTTGTAAAAAAAGTTGTTGACGCAACTAAATTTGCGAGTATAGTGCGCCGCCATGAAATATCAAAACACACAAATTAACCGTTCAGCATTCCTTGCTCAGTTCATAACGAACTGTCCGCGTGCCGAATTTTCGCGACCTGAAATTACAGGCGCGCTTCGCGTTGCATACGGCGCGAATGCGGACATGGTTATTGATTTAGAGTCGTAGTCTCTCATTATGGAAGGCTGCGAAGGCGGCCTTCTTGGAAAAGCATTTTGCAGACCCCGGTTGGCCTCCGCCTCCGGGGTCTTTTTTTTGTGGCGAGAGTTCGCCGCAATTGAAAAGGACTTTAATCGTATCAATGTATGCCGGAGTAAACGAGTTGCGATTGTTTGATTACCTGTAACGAATGCTGGTTCTGAATGCCAGTCTGGTGCCAGCTAACTTAGTCTAGGTATGCCTCAGTTAATCAAAAGATCCAACGCCAACTTGATTGTGGCTCGAGTGGTTAGAGCAATGGGTTTTTCCCATGTACGAAGGTTCGAATCCTTCCATTCAGACAAATGGTAGCTCATTGGGTAGAGCAGCAAACTCAAACTTTGCGGGTAGCGGGTTCGAATCCCGCCCATAACTTACCAACTTGAGGTTGGCTTAATCGCGCGAAAGCGCATTTGAAAAGCGGGAAGCTCCCGCGCCGTATTTGTGAGAATCGAGCAGTTCAGCTAACTGCAAGGTTCGATCAAACACAACAAACGGCTTTGTGGCCTGCGCGATACGTTGCCGCCAATAAGCTCGATTGCAAATGGTTTGCGACTGCACGATGCAGAGAATTGACAGGCATGTTGAACAAACCAAATGCAATTGACCGAATTGGCCTACACGTTTTTGCCCGCTACGGAGCCGTGGGAGCTTGTCGTGATTATCGAAATAACATTTCTAAAAAAGAGGAAAAGAAGATGAAATTATTCTACTCAAAGGTAGTCATCGCTCAGCATGAACGCGGCTTAGTCCTCAAGGACAAACAAGTTGTACGAGTGCTCGAGCCAGGTGTTCATAAATGGTTTGCATATGGTGAGAGCGTAGAGTTGATTGACACGCGTGTCGCCAAATTAAGCAATGATCATGTGTTGACCTTGGTTGATTCTCGATCAGTTGATAACGTCGCTCTCAAAGATGAATATTTTAATGTCATTGATTTGAGCGAGTATGAGATCGCTTTGGTGTTTCAACGTGGAGCGCTTCGAGAAGTGATCAAAGCCGGTGAGCGAGCTGTATTTTGGAAAGACGCAGATCAACTAGAAATCATACGCATTGATACACGCGCTGAGCTGAAGGTTGAGAAATCGTTAAGCAATTTAGTGGCAAGGCGTACAGGTGTTCAAGGTTTAAGTGACGTGGTGTTTGCCACTGAGGTTGCAGCCAAGAACTTAGGTCTGTTGTTTGTTGATGGTGAGATGATTGAAACCTTGTCATCAGGTCTACATGCGTTTTGGAAGCTAAATCGTTCAGTTAAGGTTGAGCACATGGATTTACGTTTGCAAAGCACCGAGGTTCAGGGTCAAGAAATTTTGACTCGAGACAAGGTGAGTTTGCGGATCAATCTATCGGCTAGCTTTCAATTGGTCGACCCAGTTCATGCACGTTTACAGGTGAACGATTACCAAGATCATTTGTACCGTCAATTGCAATTCGCTTTACGTGAAGCGGTAGGAACTAAAACCTTAGACGCCTTATTGGCCGACAAGGAAGCGCTAAACAGCGAAGTGTTCCGTGGAGTCGTTAAGCAAATGGCTGAGCTCGGTATCAAGCTAGCCACGGTTGGTGTCAAAGACATCATTTTGCCTGGCGAAATGAAAGAGATCTTGAATCATGTGGTCGCAACTGAGAAAGCCGCACAAGCTAATGTGATCAAACGTCGCGAAGAAACCGCGGCTACTCGATCATTGCTTAACACGGCTAAGTTGATGGAAGCCAATCCAACCTTACTCCGCTTAAAAGAGATGGAGACATTGGAGAAAGTCGTCGAGAAGGTAGAGAAATTGAACGTCTACGATGGCTTAGAAGGTTTGCTCAAAGATACCGTGAACTTGACTTAAGTCGGAGTGGGTTTTCATTTTTATTAGAAACAAAAGTGGAAGCCTACTTTTTTAAAAAACAGGAGGGGTGTTATGCCCATTTTAACAACAATAAATAAAGGTCGAGTGCCGGTAAAAATATACACCGATGACATTGAGCCGAGTGCGTATCAGCAATTGGTGAATATGTCGCATATGCCATTTATTCATTCGCACATCGCGGCAATGCCGGATGTGCATTGCGGAATAGGCGCTACCGTTGGCTCAGTAATACCAACCAAAGGTGCGATTATCCCTGCGGCTGTCGGTGTTGATATCGGCTGCGGTATGAACGCCATTCGTTTGAGTTTAACGGCTGATCAACTGCCGGATAACTTGCGAGGTTTGCGCAGCGCGATTGAGCGAGACGTACCAGTCGGCTTTAACATGCATAAGTATGATGCGGTGCCTGATTCTACCGTGAGGTCTTTATCGAATGGTTTATCTCGTATTTGGGAGAAACATCCGAAGCTGGTGAGTAAGCAGAAAAAGCCTTATCAAACTTGGGTTCGTCAATTAGCAACGCTGGGTGGTGGAAATCACTTTATTGAGCTTTGCTTAGACGAAAATGATGATGTTTGGGTCATGCTGCATTCGGGAAGCCGCGGAGTTGGCAATGCGATTGGTCAGTACTTTATAGAAATGGCGCGTCGCGATATGGAAAAAATTCAAATGAATTTGCCCGATCGTGATTTAGCTTATTTCAGTGAAGGCACGGCACATTTTAATGACTACATCGAAGCTGTCGAATGGGCGCAAGACTACGCTATGGTAAATCGCCGAGAGATGATGAAGAAAGTGTTGAACGTTTTGAAAAAGCGTTTGCCTAACTTCAAAATTACTAAAGAGGCGATTAACTGTCATCACAATTATGTGTCTGAGGAGTTTCATTTTGGCGAGCAAGTGTTTGTTACGCGAAAGGGTGCAATTCGGGCTCAAGAAGGTGAGCTAGGTATTATCCCGGGTAGCATGGGTGCTAAATCGTTCATTGTACGAGGCCTTGGTAACGACAATTCATTTTGCTCTTGCTCACATGGCGCAGGGCGAGTGATGAGTCGCAGCAAAGCCAAGCAGCTTTTCGATATTGAAGATCTTGAGCAGCAGACCGCAGGTGTTGAGTGTCGAATTGATAAGTCGGTTGTTGACGAGATTCCTGCGGCGTATAAAGACATCGATAAAGTAATGAAAAATCAAGACGACTTAGTGGAGATAGTGCATACCTTGAAGCAAGTGGTGTGTATTAAAGGCTAACAGATTCGATCAAGCAGATGCTTCACTATGTTCAGCATGACGGAGTAATTGCTTTGCAGTTCGACTAGCCTCACTTCTACTCTGCGCTTATACGTGTGTCATCCTGAGCGAAGCGAAGGACCTTAGCTTAAGTAAAAAAATGCTTCTATTGAAGCTAGTAAAGAATTAATGAAACCAAAACCTAATTAGACCGCCTGCCAAAGCAGGCATAAAGGACAAACATGAAATCACAATTATTAGATGAAGTGATCGCCTGCTTACCCAATGGAAAAACACATTACCGGTATTTTTCTGGTGCCTATGCATCAAGAATATTGTCGATGTTAATGCCAGATCAAGTAGGCCTTCACCACTTAAAACAAACTCGTTTTAAACGTTTACTTGAACACAAATGCGTTAAACCAATTGTTGCCCATAGTGGCAATGGCGTGCTTGATAGGAGTGCGCTTGAAGCAAGTTGGCACGAGCCGTCTCAACCTTATCTCTTAAGCCTTAGTCGCTGGGGAGGTCGGGGTGGCCGAGGCTGGTACCAAACTTCACGTGGAGGCGAGAACTTAGTACTGCAGTTAAATTTGCCGTCGCAACACCAACAGCAGTTCACGCGATGGATCGATCCGAGCAACCTCTCTAATTTGAACGGCCTGTGGTCGAGCCATCCGGTGCAAACTGACATTGACCAGCCGAGCTATCGCGAAACCTTAGCTTGGTCGAGAATCGATTTGGATTTTGATACCAATGAAGCATTGATTGAAGAAGTGCAGAGTGATGCTGCTCGAAAAGTTATCTCGATGACTAAACGATATAAACGCTGCGGCTGCTCAAGGTGCATTGAAAGGCTTAACTATGTGAAGTGGTTCGAGCCCTATCAAAAACTTTGGTCGGAAGCTTTGCTTTGCGCGACTATCGAATTCATTCATAAAGAACTCGGAATAGAACGCGTGTTCATGCACACCGCAAAGTCAGGGTGGGAAGTTAAGAAAATGAGCAAAACATGGCACGCGCCTAGGTCACTCTATTCTGACCTGCCAAAGAAGTTCGCCTTTAAGCAAACCTATGCGGCGCCAGAATTTTTACTGCAAACGCGTTGTTATCAAAAGTTGATTCGTAAGCAACCTGAAATCGACTTTTATCAATTGTCGATGAACGAGCTTCGTAACGATATTGCTAATACAAATATAGGAGATTCATTATGCCACGCCGCATAGTGTCTAGCTTGGGCGTCATCACTCAGGTACCGAGAAACCCAGTTGCGCGTTCGCCCTTGTTAAAAAAAGGCGGGGCGCACGAGCCGAGTAAAACCAATCAGCGACGAAACGCTAAGCACGCCCTAGAAACGCAACTTGAAGATTGGCGAGAAGAACTCGAATTTGAACGCTCGCTCAAGCTCAATGACGACTAGCTTGGATTGCTTAAGCAATTTCATTTTCGTTTCACTGACCCTTTTCATTTCACTGCCAAAGTAGCTCGATCATTTGATCGAGCTACTTTGGCTCGACTGGGGCCTAAACTCGATTCGAAAATTGGGCGTGCTAGCGTGTAAATTTCGCCAGCCAAACTAGTGTGCTAAGCTTATTATGAGCTTAAGGTGCTATTGGTGTTCTTGGCGCCTTGATGATGAACCCTTTTTAAGCAATCGGAGGTCGTTTGAGTCTGCGTGATTTGTTAGGTCAGCGTCGGTATCGGCGTTTGAGTTTAGCGCTTTTTGCTGCGTTGTCGGTTCACCTTGGCTTGGTGTTAACCGGCAATTGGGGGCTTTCGCTATTTTCAACTCCGTCCAATCAGGACCGAGTTTTAACGCTTACTTTAGAAAGCACAAGCTACGAAGGTCTCAAGGAAACCGCAGTTGAAGAACACGATACGCTTAATGAGGCTAAGCTCGGCAAGCCCTCTGATGTTAAGCCGCAAGAGTCTCCTACCGATAGACCTCAAGAGTCTATAGCAGGAAATTCAATGCCGCAGGTACCCGAAGTCAAAGAGCAGGCTGAGGAGTCGCCGGCACCTAGCTCCGAAAAAATCGCCTCCTCGAAGGAGCCACAACTGCCGTCTGACAAAGCTCCAACCGAGCCTGAATTGGCCGAAACAGTGCCTGAAATACGCTTGCATAATCAAGTCGATGATTCGTCCGACTTGCTTACATCTAGCGCACCTTCCGAGATAAAGTTGGCGCGAACGTCTAATGATCTTGTCGAATCAAAACCACTCGAATCGTCTTCGAAAGAGTTGGACTCCGTTGAGCTGGAAATGCTCGATAAAAAAATACAGCATTGGGCAAGATCTTTCTCCAAAAATCTCGAGCCACAAGAGCCAATACAATGGCAGCAGGGTGATCAAAACTTCGAGGTTAGTTTTAAACGAGTGCCTGCCAAATCTGACATGCACACCGACGAGGTTATGGTTGAGGTAGCGACCAAGCGCGATGGCCAAAAGCTAACTACAAGCATGCGATTAAAAAAGATGGCATTCTCAAATTTTGCTCAATTTGTTAACCATTGGGATCGTCGAGTGAGCATTCATAAGGATGAAATGGACGGCCGCTTTCACTCAAATACCAAAATTAACTTGATGGCTGATCGGCAAGGTACACCCTTGTTTCACGGTAAGGTAACCACGGCGTCGTACTTTGTGGATGTCAAGGGAAGGGTGCCGCGCAGCGAGCTCTTTCGCGCTGGGATAGAGACCGGCGTTAAGAAAATAGCCATGCCTAAGCCAAGCGTCTTGTTTGCTAATGCGCATGCAGACGAAAGCGTGAGCTCTGTATTAATTGATAAAGACGCGCGCATAGTTTTTCTCAATGACGGCCGTTTTCTTATCCAGACCTATAAAGAAATTGGAGTAATGCGGCCCTACTCTATCGGTGATCGACCTATTTATATATTAGCCGCTCCAGGAGTGAGTTTAACCTTGAGTGGAACGGTTAATGGCGCTGTGGCGGTTTACTCGCCTAAAAGAATTATTATAGAAGGAGACTTGCAGTATGCGAGCAATAAGCCGATTGAAGAGGGCGGCGATTTTTTGGGAATAATTTCAGGTCGCAGCGTTATTATAGGCAAGCGTAAAATGATGCCTGAAGGCGACCTGAATATTCATGCAGCGATATACGCGAAGAGCCGTTTCGAAGTTAGTCAACTCAGTGGAAAACGAGTTGGCACGCTGAATATTCTTGGCAGTGTTAGCGCTGGCACAATTACTGCTACTGAACCTAGGTTTGATACTAAAATTGTTTTCGATACTCGATTAGAAAACCTTAGGCCACCGGGCTTTCCGGTAACCGATCGATATGAAGTGGTAGCGAAGCAAAACCAATGGCAGTTGGAAGATGATCCTTATCACGAGTCTCAAGAGCTGGCTGCAACAAATACTGAAAGCCCGCTAGTAAACGATAAGCAAATTACGAGTGCCGAGATCGTAAAAGAACTTAGCAATAAAAAATCGCTTCGGGTTGAGAGATCCGACGCGGTTATTTTAGCGAGTGCAGACGAAGGTTCTATTCGAAATGAGGAGGCTTTTTTGGCTGAAGGCTCTGGTCTAGCTGAAGGCTCCGATCTAGCTGATAACTCTGGAGCGGTTGATGACTCTGGAGCGGTTGATGACTCCATAGCCGGCGAAGAAGTCTTACCCGTTGAGCAGGAAGTAGATCCCGATGAGTACAGTCAATTTGAAACTTACTCTGAGGACTGACCGACATCTGTCTACAGACAAACGCTTGCATGACATCGAAGCACCGCGCATCCTCTCTATTTGCGTTGTCGCCAATTCTAAAATTAACACCTACACAGCTATGCCCATGATTCGTTTCGCTCTACTTATTTTACTCGTCCTATTAACTTCTGGGGCGGCTAACGCTAAAGACAGTTTGGATCAAATTTTGGCTGACCACTGGGCAGAGGCAAATAAAGAGCAAATCTTCTTTCGCAAAGACCCAGATACCTTTCGCATGAATGGCAACTTGCCGGATGTTTCGAAAGTCGGTCGTGCTCGTCGAGCCGAATTTAATCAAGGTATCTTAAAACGATTAGACACTATCGATGCGTCAGCCTTGAGTGTGAAAGACCAAGTCAGCCTTAGGCTGTTTCGCTATGAACGTGAGGCAGAAGCTTTGAGTTATACCCAGCTTGACCACTATTATCCGCTGCATTACTACTCGAGTTTCTCATCCTATTTTGCTGCTGCGCCTGGCAATATGTCATTTTTAAGTAAGGCCGACTATGACAATTACCTTATTAGTTTAAGCGAGTATCCGCGTTACCTCGATCAGTATTTGATTGATCTACGAGAGGCAATAGAAAACGGTCACGTGCACTATTGCAAGAGTTTTGATGGTTACGACAAAACTGTTTCAAAGCACATTGTTGATGATGTTAATGACAGTGTTTTTTACGCGCCATTAGCATCTATACCAAAGGAGATAAGTGAACCTGAACGAAAGCGAATTCTCGAGCAGGGAGAAGACTTAATTCGCAATGTCGTGATACCTGAGTACCGCAGATTTCATGCCTTTTTTGTAGATGAGTACATGGCGAACTGCCGCAAAGAAGTTGGCATCACGGCTCTAAAAGGCGGCGAAGACTACTATCAGTATTTGATTGAGTATCACACTACAACCGACTACACGGCGGATCAGATTTATGGCCTTGGCCTATCTGAAGTAGCTCGTATTCGTTCTGAGATGGATGCCTTGATTGAAAAAATTGGCTTTAAAGGTGACTTCAAAGCCTTTGTAGAGTTCTTAAGAACCGACAAGCAGTTTTACACCACAGAGGCGAAAGATTTAATTGAGAAAGCCAGTTACATCACGCGAAAAATGGCAGCACAATTGCCAAAGTGGTTTGGCCACTTGCCTCGCAGCACCTTTGATATTAAATCAAGCCCCGGAGGTGGTGCGTATTACGTTGCGTCAGATGGCAGCGGCAAAACCTCAGGCACTTACTTTATTGATACGCGAGACCTCGCTAGTCAGCCATTGTATAACTTGGAGGCGCTTACCTTTCATGAGGCTGAGCCAGGGCATCACTTTCAAGGTTCGATCGCAATGGAGTTAGATGTGCCAGAGTTTCGCAAAACGCTTTACCACTCAGCCTATGGTGAAGGCTGGGGTTTGTACTCCGAGCGCCTAGGTAAGGAAATGGGTTTCTATCAAGACCCCTATAGTGATTTTGGTCGCCTAACGTATGAAATGTGGCGCGCCTGCCGTTTGGTAGTTGATACCGGCATGCATGCAAAAGGTTGGTCACGTCAAAAAGCGATTGACTATTTAGCAGCAAACACAGCGTTGAGCCTAGCTGATGTCGAAGGCCAGATTGATCGTTACATCACATGGCCTGCGCAAGCCTTGTCATACAAAATAGGCGAGTTAAAGATACGCGAACTGCGAGCGCTAGCAGAAAAAGAGCTGGGCGATAATTTTGATATTCGCGCCTTTCATGACCAAATTCTGGCCAATGGCAGCCTCCCGTTGGCGTTGTTAGAAGAGCTGACTTTGGAGTGG
>CAKZRZ010000087.1 GCA_937918955.1 uncultured Arenicella sp. | reverse complement strand
TAGAGCGAATTCTTGACCAGTTTTCTGGCGACAATAGCGACTGTGAACCACCTGATCCCATCTCGAACTCAGAAGTGAAACCAGTTAGCGCCGATGATAGTGTGGGCTTCCCATGTGAAAGTAGGACATCGCCAGATTTATATACAAAGGCCCTGTAAGTTAATCCTTGCAGGGCCTTTTTTATGCCTAATGTACTAATTCTTCTCATATTACGATTTCGATACTCGAAAGGAATGTCATACCTATATGTCGGTATAATGAGCGATTCGCAATATAACTCAGCGTAGCGCTCGCCTTGTGGTTTTAATGATCACCAGGGTTAGAACCATCCAAAATGCTTAAAATATTATTTAACTTTTTATTCTATTCGTTTTTATATACGGCGCTCTTAACGAGCAAGGCTTCAGCCGATAGCAAAGATGATGTGTCCGCCGAGTCAGTTTGGATTGATAGTCAAGGACAGTCACAGAAAGTCATGTTTGCGCAGCTTATAGACGATAAATGGCAAGATGAATCGCTCATTTACGAAACAGATAATGCTCTGACATCGTTAGCCTTAGGATCAGCTCCTTCGGGTGAAAAGTTAATGGTCTGGACTGAGCAAAAGCGTCTAAAAACAGAACTTATGTTCATGACAGCCCGCGAGGTGAGTGGAACGCTTATATGGACACAGGCATCGACATTCAGCAACAAAGGCCATGAAAATTTTTCGGCTTCCATCGTCTATGATCAATATGGCACGGCATGGGTATTCTGGGCGTCCACACGTGAAGACTATAGTGACATTGTGCTTCGAAAGTTTGATGGATCTTGGGGCGAGATCGAATTAGTGCATACCAAAAATACCGTCCCTGATATAAAACCACGTGCTTCAATCACCGAATCGGGTGATGTGCTCATTGAATGGGTATCATATGACTATCAAGTAGGCGACTATGTTAGTCGCTTTCGACAATACAAAAGCACGATTAGTTCTGACCAACAGAGTGCTAAAACACTCGTCGATAAAGTGCTACCAAGCGATGTTCAATTGCCGCCAAATATGTATACTGGCGCCCAAGCTTTGCTGCACTTTCCGAATAATCAAATGGTACAATCGGTACTTTACACGCAAGGCTCTTTCAGTAATTAGGGTTATCAATTCGAAAATGTATACTAAAACAATAACCGGTATAAATGGGCTTATTCGCACTGCATGTCTATTGTGTATGTGCTTAGTGGCTAATGTTTCTGTGGCGAACGAAACAAACATGATTGTGCTTTTCGGAGATAGCTTAACTTTTGGCGATAATAATAATTTTAACGGCCCTGTAAGTCAGGGAGTAGGAAGCGGTCGTACCGGCAATGATGGATTATCTCCTCCTTTGCCGCCAAGCGACAAACTCGATGATTTACTAGATTCCGAGTTTCGCGAGAGTACTGTTATAAATTGGGGAGTCGGTGGAACTTCAACTGAATCTGGTACGTCTCGCATCTTGAGTAATTTGAGTAGCTCGCTGAACGATCACACGGCTGACAATTTCTATATACTGATACTGTATGGGACAAATGATTTTAATTTTGGCCTTTCTCCATCGACAACCGGTTTTAATATACAGCTCATGATCGACCGTGCTCGTTCACTTGGGTTTACACCAATTATCGGCACACTAACACCACGAAGTGATAGAAACGTCTCAGACTATAATGCCCAGGTCGTGGCTAATGCCAACTTTCGGGGCGCGCCTGTAGTAGATCATTTCACACGATTTTTACAGGATGGTAATGGCGGGCTTGACTTGCTAGATTTAGAGTTTTTTAGCGGCAATCCCATTCGCCTGCATCCCACGGATGAGGGTTATGATGTTATTGCGCAAACTTGGTTTGACCAATATCTCGAAAATGAAATCGTAGCTATCCCGCAGACGCCGACTCTTGCGCCAGTTATACGGCTTTTGCTTGACGACTGACCTGACTTCAGTTTTTGGGCTCAGAGTTTAACTTTAAACTTGCCAGTGTTGCTCCCTCCACAATTAAGTATAATTGACCTTATATTAAGTTAAGCCTGGCAAATCAGTTATGCGCGAAGCACTAAAAAATAACTCAATGCGCGCATTTGTTTTTGCGGTAATAGTTGCGTGCATCGTGTTCGTTTTAACTCACGTGTTTTTCCAGAACACCACGAGTAGGGTTATCGTTGCTGGAGTATTTCCTGCCGACACCTTGGTTACGGTTCATTCCTTATCGGGCAGCGGTAAGAGCTCAGAACTTGATAGCTTCATAATAAAGGCGGGCGCTGGAAAAGCGACACGTGGCGGAACACGTGTGATGAATTTGCCTATCAAGAAGCTTCGCATTCAATTTGAACTTGAACCGGATGCACACAAGCAGCTTTCGAACAACAAGCCTCTAGATTTTACGCTCTCACAAATTCAGGTAATCAAACCATATCAAAACCATTACTACTACTCGGGTAAGTATATTGCTCAGGGCTTCCAATCAAGTCAAAGCATAGATGATTCCGGCAGGCGATTTACTTACGGCGAAACACAAACAGTACTCGATTCTCGCGAGTCTATTGGTGAACCCAACTGGTTATTAGTTCTGGGGGTGACGGCCTTATTCTTCGTCGCAGTTTTCCTACTTGCTCGCAATACATCACTATTGTCGCTACCTGCATTTGAGGATATGTCGCTTGGAAACAAGATCTCAAGTAGTGGCGAATTTAATTCTATCAACGGTTTAAGAGGACTAGCCGCGTTGTTGGTGATTTTGAGTCACACGGCACCGGAGTTCGAGTCTGTACAAGTGGGGCTAGCGTTATTATTTGTGATCAGTGGTTTTCTTCTTTCTAAACCGTTTGTTCTTGATAGCCAAAAGATTTTTCGCTGGGATAGTATTGAGCGTTACGTAGTGAAACGTTTAAAACGAATTTTACCAATGTACTATCTTTATATATTTCTGATCTACGTTGTTACCTTCGAGTTTGACACGGCAATAAGGCACTTTTTCTTTGTTCAGTCGGCAGGCCACTTGTGGCCAATGACGCAAATATTTGCGTTTTATATGATGTTGCCCTTTGTTCTCTTGTTAACCTCATATACCTATCGTTTCAGCCGTTTTTTACCTGTAGCTATACTTGCAGTATTTATTTATCTGAGCGTTGTTTACATGGGCTCTTGGACACCTTTTTATAATGGTCTCTATTCGCATAAGTTCTTTTTATACGCTTTCTTCATTGGAGTGCTCAGTTCATATATCCAGTACGATTGGATTGCAAAATATGTAAGCCCAGACTGGGGTAATCGCTGGAGTCGTGAAGCGCTCGGTATTGTTGCAGCGCTAATTACTTTTTATATCATCGCGTGGTCTGCGCCGATGAAACCATCGCCTGAGATCTTTCATTGGGTAAGCCAGTTTTGGTTAAAGTGCATTGTCTCGGCGGCAATTATCTTGCTCGCGTTAAACACTCCAAAAACTGCATTTCAATGGTTGATCTCTAATTGGCTCTTTCGGTCTGTTGGCGTTATCGGTTTCAGTTTTTATATTTTGCATGGCTTAGGAATGCAGATCTTCGAACAAATTCAAATTCAATATTTGGCCAGTCCGAACGCGGGCGAGCGAAGTTGGGAGTTCTTGCTAGGTTCTTTTTGCGTGTCTTATGCCATGGCGGTAATCACTTACTCCTTCGTTGAGCGACCATTTTTTGGCTATCGTGAGAAAAACCAGACGTCGTAATACTATCAATTGCACTAGCGGCCTCACTCAAAGGTCTAATACATTAGCCTCGTCCAAGAATGATATGATCTTGCCTTCGATTATACTATTTGTTTAATAGAGGTATTTGATTATGAATTTAAGCAACAAAGTCGCGGTGATCACAGGGGGAGCATCAGGCTTAGGTGAAGCGACCGTTCGACGATTCATTGCTCAGGGAGTGAAGTGTTGTATTCTTGATTTAAACGATGAAAAAGGTTTAGCTCTAGCCAAAGAGCTTGGTGAAAACTCGTTTTACATTAATACCGATGTTACTAGTGAATCCAGCGTTGAGGCTGCGGTGACCGCATCTGTTGATCAGTTTGGTGGAATTCATATTAACTGCAACTACGCCGGAATTGGCCACGGTGAAAAAGTCGTTGGTAAAGAGAATAAGCCACATGCGCTTGATTCCTTTAAGCGAGTTGTCGATATCAATTTGATCGGTACATTCAATGTCATGCGCTTGTGTGCGGCGCAGATGAGTAAGCAAGAGTTAATCGATGATCAAAGCGGCCGAGGCGTGATTCTTAATACAGCTTCAGTCGCAGGCCAAGAAGGGCAAATCGGTCAAGCGGCATATGCATCTACCAAAGGTGCGATAATTGGCGCAACCATATGCTTTGCTCGAGATTTAGCAGAGCACCGTATTCGAGTTAATGCGATTGTGCCTGGCCTGATTCACACGCCTTTATTTGATGCCTTGCCAGAAAATGTATATCAATCTTTAGAAGCGTCAGTACTAAACCCTCAGCGTTTAGGTCAGCCAGATGAAATTGCTCACCTTGCTCAATATTTAGTTGAGAATGATTATATGAACGGTGAGAGCGTACGTATGGATGGCGGTATTCGTATGCAGGCGCGCTAAACCTTACGTGCTAAACCATAGATGAATAGCAGCCGACAATGAAAATAGTAATTGCTGGTGCCGGCGTTGGAGGTCTAAGTGCTGCACTTTGTTTAGCTGATGCAGGTCATGATCTCATAGTTATCGAGCGTGCGGCGCAACTATCTAATGTCGGCGCAGGGATTCAGTGTGGCGCTAACGCCGTTAAAGTATTAGATAGCCTTGGTTTGTCTTCTGAGCTCGCTAAAGTAGCGGTTCGGCCGAAGCGTGTTGATTTCCGTGACTTTAAAACTGGCAACGAATTGCATTCTATGGCGCTCGGCGATGATTATGAAACTAAGTATGGTGCGCCTTATTTACACCTTCATCGATCAGACTTATTGCAATCCTTACTAAACGGTGTCCATCAACGTAGCAATATTCAATTACGGACCGGTGTAAGCGTGAACCATTATAGCGAAAGCGAACATGGGGTTACTATTCAGCTGCAGCTCGGTGAACAGTCGGGCCAGAACAGAGATCATCAAATCAACGCCGATCTTCTGGTTGCCGCCGATGGTATTAGATCAACAATAAGGACACAATTACTTGGCAACAGCACGCCTAAGTTCACAGGCAATGTTGCATGGCGAGGAGTTGTCGATACTTCCAACTTGCCGAATAATTGGATGGACACCGTTGTTTCGAATTTTGTTGGCCCGAATAAGCACATGGTCTTGTACTACCTCAGAGCAAAACGTTTGGCTAACTTTGTCGGCGTGGTCGAAGACCGCCAATGGACTCAAACTTCATGGACTAGCAAAGCT
>CAKZRZ010000086.1 GCA_937918955.1 uncultured Arenicella sp. | reverse complement strand
GCCTCTAAGCTGCTGTCTTTCTCAATATCATCGAAAAGAGTTTCAAATTCTTCGCCAACCTCTTGATTTAAAACGTTTTGCGGCAAGCCTTCAATATCCATTGTGACTATTGCTAGGCCGTTATTCTTTTCTACGCTAAATGTACTCATGATAAATCCTCGTATTACCTATGCTGCTTCCAAAACCATAGCCGCGCCCAAGCCGCCAGCGGCGCAAGCGGTAATTAAGCCGTGTTGGCCTCCGGTACGTTTCAGATCGTACAACATTTGAGTAAGCTGTCGTGTGCCAGTAGCAGCAAATGGGTGGCCCAGAGAAATCGAACTGCCAGAAACATTGAACTTATCAAAATCAATTTCGCCAATGGGCTCACTGCGATTCAAACGCTCTTGCGCAAAAGTTTTTGAAGCAAAGGCTTGAGTATTCGAGAGCACTTGCGCCGCGAAGGCTTCATGCATGTCGACGAGGTCCATATCTTTTAACGTTAAGCCGGCTAAATCCAGCGCCTTCGGAGACGCGAACGATGGCCCCATGAGCATTTGCCAATTCGGGTCAATCGCTGCAAACGCGAAGCTCTTAATGTAGCCAAGGGGTGTATAACCAAGCTCTTTCGCTTTGCTCTCGCTCATTAATATCACCGCCGACGCGCCATCTGTTAGGGGCGAGCTATTGGCCGCGGTAACCGAACCGTTTTCACGATCGAACACAGGTTTAAGCTTTGCGTATTTGCTCAACTCAGAACCAGCTCGAACCAAGTTGTCTTTCGAAACTGGATCGTAATCAGGCCCCATAATCACGCTCATAACCTGCTCGTCAAACCAGCCTTGTTCCCAGGCGTTGGCGGCGTTTGTATGAGAGCGATGTGCCAGTTCATCTTGATCGTTACGCGAGATGCCGTTCTCCTTAGCCATCTTTTCAGCGGCCTGCCCCATTGTAAGTTCGGAAGAAGGTTCTTTAATAGCTGGCTGACTCGGCATTAAATCTTTTAGTCCAATTCCCTTGAACGCCTTAAGCTTAGAGTCTTTGTGGTAAGTAGAGCGTACCATGGCTTCAGTCATTTTTTTATTGAAACTAATTGGCGGTTGAGACATTACATCACAGCCCCCAGCTAAGCCTGCATCGATCACTCCGGCCTGAATATTCATTGCCACATCAGCAGCCGATTGATAGCTCGAGGCACAGGCACGCGAGACACTGTATGCATCAGTATCCACCGGCAGATTTGCACCCAATACTACTTCGCGAGCGATGTTTGGCGCGTCAGGAGACATAACTACTTGACCAAAAACTAACTTCTCAATCAAGGCCTTGTCGATGTCTGCTCGCTCAACCAATTCGGCAACTAAATGCGCGCTCAGGAGTCGTGCTGGCGTGGTGCTATAGCCTGTGGCAATTCGTAAAAACGGCGTGCGCGCGCCAGCGATTACCGCAACGCGTTCAGGTGCTTTAGACATAGAAATCTCCAAGAGGTAGGCTCGTTCGTGGCTTAGTGTTTAACTATTCACGAGTAAGCGGGAATTTAATAAAGCAAGAATATCAAATATTCGCCAGCGTTGCCGCAAACTGTCTTACACTTTGTCTGGCAAAAGACATATTGAATTAAACGATTTTAGACTAATCGAAGCTTAGACCAATCGAAAAAAGGCCCGGGATCTGGTTTTCTACCCGGTGCGATGTCGCTGTGAGCAAATAGATGATCTGCTTTAATTGCTGGGTACGCTGCTCTAAGAGCTAAAATAAGTTGATTCAGAGCTGAATACTGCTGCTCGGTGAACCCCTCGGGGTCTGTATCTAGCCCCTCGAGCTCAATTCCGATAGAGAAGTCATTAACCTTAGGTTTGGATAAGCAAACTGACTCGCCTGCGTGCCAAGCTCGTTTATTGCAGTCGACAAATTGAACAAGCTTGCCACTGCGTTCGATCAGAAAATGCGATGATACAGTAAGGTGCGCCATCGATTGATAGTAAGGGTGCTCGTCTGCGCTAAGTTTATTTTGAAAGAAACGATGAATCGCGCCCTGCCCATATTCACCGGGGGGTAAGCTGATGCAATGAATAATGACTACTTCAGGCTCGCCGCACTGCTCTCGCTCATCGAAATTAGGCGATGCGATGAACTCGGCAGCATCTAATTTTCCGCTGGCTTTATCAAGATTCACGAGATCGAGTCCACCATCTACGTATTAGGCAAATACGCCGACTAAATACGGCTGAGAAAAGAACAAAATGGCCCATGCGAAAATGCCCGCTAAAACATCGTCAATCATGATGCCAAAACCGCCATGAACATGCTTATCTAGCAGCTTAATCGGCCAAGGCTTTAGAATGTCAAATATTCGAAACAAGACAAAACCGATTAGGACATTTTGCCATGTTATAGGAACAAACATCATTGTGATCCAAAATCCAACGAATTCATCCCAAACAATAGAGCTATGATCATGCACACCGGCATCGGTGGCGGTTTTTCCACAGAGATACACTCCGACAATAAAGCTTATGACCAAGAATGCACAATAGGCAATCGACGCAGTTCCGATGAGACTAGCTACGGCGAAAAACAATGGAATCGCCGCGACAGTGCCCCAAGTGCCTGGAGCAGGTTTAATGAGGCCTGAGCCGAAACCAACCGCCAATAGATGAACGGGATTAGATAAGTTAAACAGTTTATCAGTCATTTTCTGGGGTTCTAAGTGTTCGCATGTGACTTAAGGGAAAGGATCGTTATGAAAAATGTTCAAAGCTTTTAGTGTCACTGCTTTCTAAGTTTAAGCGCGCACCGTTGCTGCATAAGTATACCTTGTGCGATTCTCGTTCAATTATCTGGCCTACTCTCGTCACGCTCAGCTCGCATTCGTTTGCACGATTGAATACCTTAGCCGCGTCTTCGGGCGCAGCCGTAAAGGCGAGCTCATAGTCGTCGCCGCCGTTTAGTGCGTAATTTAAGGTTGATATCGATCTAGGGTCGAGACTATTCGCGTTAATGTACTCTTGGTAAGCCGAAGACAAGGGCAAAGATTCGAAATCTATCTCAATCGACACAGCACTTTGAGAGCAAATGTGCTCAATGTCACCAATTAAACCATCTGAAACGTCTAAACAGCTAGTGGCGATATCGAGTAACGACTGCCCAAATTCATTTCTCGGTTCAGGGGTTTCTAAGGCGTCGATCGCGTGAGCGCTACTATCTGGGCTTAGTTCGAGTTTTCCGTTCAATAAGGCTAAGCCAAGTGCTGCGTCGCCCAGCGTATTGGTTACATAGACATCGTCACCTACTTTGGCGCCACTACGCACCAAGGCTTTAGACAGAGGGAGTGTTCCAATAACGGTCAAGCTTAGGCTAAGTGGGCCTTGGGTTGTATCCCCTCCAATCAATTGAAGACCAAAGCGCTTAGCCGATGTTTTCAATCCATTGGAAAAAGCAGCGAGCCATTCGGGGTCTGCTTTTGGAAGCGTGAGCGCTAAGGTCGCCCACTTAGGGCTTGCGCCCATGGCCGCCATATCACTCAAGTTTACCGCTAGAATTTTATGAGCCAAACGCTTTGGGCAAACATCTTCAAAAAAGTGTACACCAGAGACCATGGTGTCGACACTGATGGCCAGTTCAGTACCGTGATCCGGTCGAATAATCGCCGCGTCATCGCCAATATCTAGCTTGGTAGAACTGTGCTTTGGGCCGATGTCTCGGCAGAACTGATCAATGATGGAAAACTCTGCCATATCCTTGAGACGGTGTGTTAGCTTAGTCGGCTTTGCGAAGCTCCTTCGCAAGTTTATCGATTACGCCATTTACAAACTTATAACTGTGATCTGAACCGAACACCTTGGCAAGCTCGATCATTTCGTTTATCACTACGCGTGTGGGAACGTCGCTTTTGTACGAGAGTTCATAAGCGCCGAGACGCAAAATAGCGCGTTCAACTGGGTCTAGCGCGGCAAAGTCTCGACCGATAAAAGGCTCAATCGCGCCCTTCAATTCAACTTCAACTTTAGGCAATTCAAGCATGATCTCGCGCAAATACTTTTTATCGATATTTTGCATATCGTGTATCTGACTAAAGTGCTCTTCAATATCTTTCGCATCTTGCTGGGTTAGATCCCATTGATACAGCGCTTGAACTGCGGCTTTACGCGCATTGTGGCGATTTGAAGACATCTTATAGTTTCGCCAACACGTTGACCATTTCGACAACGGTTATCGCGGCTTCTGCGCCTTTATTGCCCGCTTTAGTGCCCGCACGCTCAATCGCTTGTTCGATGGTATCAACCGTCAAAACGCCGAAGCCCACTGGCACGCCAGTATCTAGCTGAGCGGCATTCAAGCCTTTAGCGCACTCGCCAGCAACAAAATCGAAGTGCGGGGTTGAGCCGCGAATAACCGCGCCAAGCGCAATAACGCCGTCATAGTTACCACTCTCGGCCATCTTTTTAACCGCTAGCGGAATTTCAAACGCGCCAGGCACATTTACTACCGTGATGTTTGATGTATCAACACCATGGCGCTCAAGCACGTCAATAGCGCCGCCCAGTAATGCATCACCGATAAAGCTGTTAAAACGGCCAAGTACGATGCCCAATTTTTGATTTTGGCCAGTTAACTCGCCTGAAAGAGTGGTGTGTGTCATATCAATTTTTTAGTCAGTTTTTTAATTTTGCTAACGCAGCTCAATTGTGAGCTTTCAAATAGTAAGTTGTTAGCGTAAAAAGCAATTGCGTAATTAGCGCTCAATGTAATCAACGATTTCAATATCGAAACCCGATAAACCATGGGTTTTACGCCGCTTGCCCATCACGATAATTTTGCCCGCTCCTAAGCTTGACAGTATCTGACTGCCAGAGCCGAGTAAACGTAGGTGACCTTGGCCTCCAGGGCGCTTATTATCTTGAAATTGTTCGATGTCGTAAATCACCTCTTCCGAACTTTGCGAATATCGTAGTATCACTACAATACCTGAGCCAGCCTCAAGTATATAGTCAACCGCTTCTCGCGCCGGAAAGGTAACGTGGTTATTTAAACCTTTGAGCACATTCAAGAAGTCGGATTCTACGTGAATTCGCACAGGAATGGGCGTATCTGCGTCAACTTCTCCGCAAACAAATGCAACATGAGTTTCGTCTCGCTCGGTATCTTGGAATACAACCGAGCGCAACTGACCTTTGTCAGTTTCAAGCAGAGTATCTTTTACCGGAACAACTGTCGGCTCTTTTTCCAAGCGGTAACGAATCAACTCGGCAATAGAACAAATTTTTAAATCATGCTCTTTGGCAAAGACTTCAAGGTCGGGCATGCGCGCCATGGTGCCGTCTTCGTTCAAGATCTCACAAATCACGCTCGAAGGGTCTCGGCCCGCTAATCGAGCAAAATCGACTCCGGCCTCAGTATGCCCTGCTCTACTCATCACACCACCCGGTTGCGCCATAATAGGAAAGATATGACCTGGCATTACAATATCAGCCGGTTTTGCATCGCCAGCAACAGCGGCTTGCACTGTTCGAGCGCGGTCAGCGGCCGAAATGCCAGTGGTAACGCCTTCTGCAGCTTCGATCGACATTGTGAAATTTGTCGAGAAACGCGCGCCGTTATTATCACCAACCATCAAAGGTAAGCCAATTTGCTCACAACGGTCTTCGGTTAAAGTAAGGCAAATCAAGCCTCGACCATAACGTGCCATGAAGTTGATGTCGTCGGCGGTCACGCAATCGGCCGCCATCATCAAATCGCCTTCGTTTTCGCGATCTTCATCATCGGTAAT
>CAKZRZ010000085.1 GCA_937918955.1 uncultured Arenicella sp. | reverse complement strand
CAGCGTATTAAAATAATTGATGCGCACAAGGCACTCCTGATAGTGGTTCCAGAAATAGGAGCGATATAATAATCGAACTTTCTGCGGAAACCTAATGGATACGGCGAATTATCGTGATTTTTCAGGCTTTTGTGATCGATTTTGCTGTCTATATTTATTGGGCTGTGCGCCAGCTCTTATCAAGGTCATAGTGCGTACTCCATATGGCTCAATAGAGTGACAAACTGTCTTGATTGACGATCACTCGTCTAAGTGCGTCCCGAGCTAGTCTTGTGCTACAGAAATGGAGTTCTGAAAGTGGGTAATCGACTGTCGAATAATTTCGTTCATACGATCTTGGCTCTCTCGATTAATGCAATGCCGAGCTTCTTCAAAATGAGTCACTGAGCAGTTGGCAAGTGACGCGCAAAACTCGGTTGCGATATCGGTTCGAACCAAGCGATCATCTCCCGCGGTAAAAACTTTAACCGGTTGCGTTAGCGCTTTCATGAACTCTGGGTCAAGCAATTTTTGAGTTGAGCTCGTGGTTTCTTTTAGCCATTTAACAGTGACGCCACGGGTACGCAAACTTTCATCTAAGGCAAACATTGCGCTCTGCAATTGCGCGGTTTCGGGATTAGAGTTACAACCATTCGCTTTTCCAAAAACCAATGGAAGAGGTGGCCATTGAGCGCTTCCTGGGGCATACATCTCGCCTAGACCGATGGCGTTAAGGGTGTGCGCAAGCTTGCTGAGTGTGGTGTGGCTCATGTCGCCGCTGTTAACTTGGATCATGGGGACTACTAGCGCGAATGCATTTACGTCTACGCCTTGTTCCGCCGCCATGCGCATAGTGATATGGGCACCTTTAGATATTGAGAAAAAGAACAGGGGTTCTCCGTCTCGCTTTACTTTGCGTGCGAATTTGGCAACATCGCTGGCTAGAATCGCGAAGTCCTCGACATACCCCTTTTCTGGGTTGCTTAACGGCCTATAAGATTTGCCTTGGCCACGGTATTCTATTGCCGCAACCCTAAAGCCTGAACGATTAAACTGGCTAATGGTTTCCATCGACATTTCTATTGTGCCGGTAAAACCTGGTACTAACACGATGGTGCCTTTAGCGTTTGGCGCGTCTACTGAACCCGTTCGTAGATTTACACCTTGTTTTGGAGTAAACGTTTCAAATGTCCAGCCCAACGGCGCGGGAGTGACCTTGCCGTCGAGATATTCAGCGGCTTGAGCGCGTTGTTCATCGCTTAACGCGGTGTATTCATGTGATTCAAATTTCACCGCTAACATCGTAATAAACCAGCCAAGGATGATCAAACCTAGAACGACCTGCGCGCCGCGTTTTATAAATGTGACCATGAAAGGAACCTTTGATTTTATTGTAATTATTGTTAAACGTTCGATCCAAGTTCAGTAGTCAACTATCTAATATGGTGCTTGGACGGCTAATGATAGCCTAATTTTAAGCTTTGGAATATTTGTTGTGAGCTTGAGATTATCGCCGACACTATATTCGGGATAAGATTGTAAATCTCTCACTTTATCGTTATCAGTCCAGGCAGAAATAATGATGGAACTAATGATATTTGAATCACTGCTCCGCCTTTGCTGAGTGTTGTAGCGATTAGTTGAATAGATGCTCTGCCTCTATGCGCTGTTATTAATTTCTTAGTCTACGATAAAACAGCATTGGTATGACAATGCTAGAAGAGAAAGCTGATATACCAAAGCTAGAGTTACTTCAGCCCATTATTATTTGGGGTTATCACCTTTTTGTTTGGCCTGAATTTGGGCACGAATCGCAGTCGCATAGTATGTCAACGGTTCAGGTGGTTTATACTGCTATTATATTCATCAACTTTTATTCTATCTAAAGAAGGTCTGCCATGAGTATCAGCGCATTTGATTTATTCACGATTGGTATTGGGCCATCAAGCTCTCATACCATTGGCCCAATGCGTGCGGCCAAGTGGTTTATTGACGGTCTTGCCGAGCAAAGAGTGCTGACCCGAGTCGATCGTATCAAGGTCGAATTATTTGGTTCTTTAGGGGCAACAGGTAAAGGTCATGGATCGGATAAAGCTGTTTTACTCGGGCTTCAAGGTGATTTGCCCGAAACCGTTGATGTCGATAGCGTTGAGCTGCAATTGGAAGCAATTCGAAGTTCTAAACTGATATCGCTGAATCGCGATCGCACGATTAGTATCGACGAGTCACAAGACTTAATATTGCATCGTCGCGAAACCCTTGAGCATCATTCTAATGGCATGAAATTTGCCGCATTTAATTCTGACGGCCAAGAGGTGGCCAGTAAAATTTATTACTCCGTTGGCGGCGGTTTTGTGCTTGACGAAGCCGCTATGGGAGCTGACCGAATCGTTGAAGACTCCACCGAGCTGCCTTACTCGTTTAGCACAGCCGAAGAATTGCTGACGATAACGCGAGAGCATCAAATGTCGATCAGCGATGTGATGCTTGAGAATGAGAAAATGTGGCGTAGCGAAGAAGAGGTTCGCGAAGGCATGCTCGAGATTTGGCGCGTAATGAAAGCGTGCGTTCAGCGCGGTTGTGAGCAAAAAGGTGTTCTTTCAGGTGGATTGAAGGTTAAGCGCCGGGCCGCTGAGTTGTATGAAAATTTGAAAGCACAACCTGAAGCCTCATTACGGGACCCATTGTGCATTCTCGATTGGGTTAATTTATATGCGCTGGCGGTTAATGAGGAGAATGCCGGCGGCGGTCGTGTTGTAACGGCACCGACCAATGGTGCAGCGGGAATAATCCCTTCGATCATGCACTATTATGACCGCTTTATACTCGGAGCAGATGAAGATGGCATTGTACGTTTTCTGTTAACGGCTGCCGCGATCGGAACCTTGTTCAAGAAAAATGCATCTATATCGGGTGCGGAGGTCGGCTGTCAGGGCGAAGTCGGTTCAGCATGCTCGATGGCTGCTGGAGCTTTATGTGAAGCTTTGGGTGGTACGCCCGAGCAGGTCGAAAACGCGGCTGAAATTGCTATGGAGCATAACCTTGGTCTTACCTGCGACCCAGTTGGCGGTTTGGTACAGGTTCCGTGTATTGAACGTAATGCTATGGCTTCTGTCAAAGCTATTAATGCCGCACGGATGGCGATGCGCGGTGATGGTACACATTTTGTTTCGCTGGATAAAGTGATTAAGACCATGCGAGATACAGGAGCCGATATGCAAACCAAATATAAAGAAACATCGCGCGGTGGGCTCGCTGTGAATGTTATCGAGTGCTAGGGTCTGGCTATTTTATCTCATGAACTTCGCGGTAAACCTTGAAGCCGCGTGCTTTATAATTTTGTATCGCGCTTGGGTGATCAAGCGAGCAGGTATTAACGGTTACTCGTTTAGCACCCTCCCACGCCCAAGCTGATTTAATGGCATGACTTAAAAAATAGCCGCCGAAGCCCTTTGAAACAAACTTAGGCGTTAGGCCGAAATAGGCAATCTCAATATCGCCATTTGCTCGTTTTTCCAGTTCATAATAACCAGCAATTGAGCCTTGGCTGTAGGCGAGCCAAGTGCGCAGTTCATCACGCTCAGCATAGTCTCGCCATTGGGTATCGGAGTGCTCTAACTTATCGGTCCAATCCCAAGGTTCGCCGACTAATTGGTATAATAGACGATTAATTTGGTATTGCTTAACACGCGCTTCAGATACCGTAAAATTTCTTGGCTGTTGTTTTGCGCTGAGTGAATTGGGAGAGGTCATCTCCAAATAGTAAATACGCACTTGGTTTATGGCTCGTGTGTCAGAATAATGTGGACTTAGAAGCCGTACATAATTGGCACAATAAAGCTGAAGCTAAGCCAAATAATGATGGTTAGTGGTACACCGGCCTTAACAAAGTCCATAAAGGTGTAGCCGCCTGCATTCATCACTAGTAGGTTGGTTTGATACGCCATCGGCGTGGCATAGCTCATATTGGCGCCAAACAATACCGCCAACACAAATGCCTCGGGAGGTAAACCAAGTTGTGTTGCGATGCTGATTGCGATCGGTGTGCCGATTACCGCGGCGGCGTTATTCGAAACAATATTGGTGAGTACGGCCATCAATAACATCAGAAGCGAGAACACCACACGGTCCGGCATGCCGTTAGTTATTTCGACAAACTGATGCGCCACATATAAGGTAGCCCCGGTTTGTGTCAAGGCTGTGCCTAAAGCCAAACTCGCTACAACAATCAGAATAACCTGCGCACTCAGCGCTCGCTGAATGTCTTGCCACTTCAAACAGTTAGTAAGTACCATTGCGAGGGCGCCAGCGACTGCGCTGATCGAAATTGGAACGATTCCTAGGCCCGCAGCGAGAATCGTCATAGCCATAATGATGATCGCGCGAGGTGCATATTTGGTCGACGGCAATTCGGTTGTTGCATCAAGCACTAGAAAGTGACCGCGACGTTTTACTTCGTCGATATTTTCGCTAGAACCCTGAACTAACAACACGTCCCCCAGTCTTAGCGGCGTTCTAGCAATGCCTTGGGGCATACTTTCAAGCACTTTACCTTTGCGATGAATCGCCAAGGTTACAAGCTGATATACATCTGAGAAATGCGCTTCATTTAAGGTTCGATGAATCATCGGCGAACCACGGTCAATAACCAGTTCAGCTAAATGCTGTTGATCTTCCGATAAAGGGTTGTCATCGCTGACTTCATGACCTTTTGAATAAAGCGTGGCGCCTAGGGTGCGCTCGAATTCTTTGAGAGCGCCAGGTGTGTCTCGAACAAGTAAACGGTCTCCGGCTCGAATTTTGGCGTCTGGCAGTGGCACGGTGAATGTATTTTCGGTTCGTCGAATACCTGATACCTGAATTGCGCCTTCGGTTTTTTCAATAATCTCTGTAAGCGTCTTGTCAGCTGCCCAGCTGTCATCACCAACGTGTAAGTGCGCCGTGAAAATTCGCGGCCCACTGTCTTCTAAGTTTGGTGTTCGGTTAGGTAGAATTCTCGGTGCGATCAGCCAAAGATACACAATCCCTATTGAGCCGGCGATTGCAGCTGGAACAAAGAAATCGAACATTCCGATTGTTTGTAAACCCATATCGCTAGCAACACTTACCACAAGCAAGTTAGTTGACGTGCCTATCGTGGTGGTCATGCCGCCCAGTAAGGTGGCCAAGCCCATTGGCATCAGTATTCCCGATGGATTACTCTTGGTGCGAATCGCAACGTTCAACATAATTGGCAAAAGGAGTACAACAATAGGAGTATTGTTGACTACCGCGCTCAACAAAGCTGACACGATTAGTGTGATAAGGACTGACAGAGTAGGGCTAATACCCCAGAGTTTGGCGAGACCTCTGCCAACTGGATCGAGAGCGCCTGTGCGCACAATGCCATAGCCTGCCACCATTAAGCCACAAACTGCGATCAAGGCTTCATGTGCAAACCCAGCGAAAAAAGAGACTGGGCTTAGAATTTGCCCAGTTGAAGTTTGATATGGATAAAGTTGAAAACTCACTGCGAGTAAAACAATTACCGCTAAACTTGACGTTTCAAGAGGAATGCGGTCGCGGGTAAACAATATAAGAGCGACTACGGTCAAGCCCAGCGCCCAAATTGCATGAGGATCCAAATGCATAAGAAGTTACTTTTTATTTTATTGGGTTCATTATAAATGCAATGGTGCGGGTCACTTCAAGCAGTATATTTTCTAATCGAGCTTGCAAATCAAACAGTTTTCAATTCTGAATTCATGTTGGCGAACAATTTTTTCCACGGGCTTGCTCAAATAAATTTGAACGAGCGAGATTTTGTAAGGCGCTAGCAACCAACTGGGGCGGCGCTATGTTACTATATTTACGTTGATTTTCACCCATAGCAATTTACCCCAACACCCTAGCAGAGAGAAAATTATGGACGTCGTCTTAACTAACGAAATTATCGCAGTCTTGGGTATTCTTTCGTTTGCGATGATCTTATTTGTCTTTGAGGTGGTTCGGGTTGATGTTACCGCCTTAATTGTTTTGGTATTGCTCGGATTGTCGTCGCAAATCGAGGCCTTCAATGGCGGGCTTGTGCCAACCTTCCAGCTGTTTGATGGCTTCTCAAGTAACGCGGTGATGTCGATTATTGCGGTGATGATTATTGGTGCGGGCTTAGATAAAACAGGGGTCATGGGCGTAATGGCCGCGCAGATTCTTAAGCGCGCGGGTAAAACTGAAGGCAAAATCACCTTTGTGTTGTCGGCCTGTGTTGCTTGGATTTCTAGCTTTATGCAGAACATTGGCGCCGCGGCGTTGTTCCTGCCGGTTGTTAGTCGTATTTCTCGCCGAACCGCCATTCCTTTGTCACGTCTACTAATGCCCATGGGCTTTTGTGCGATTTTGGGTGGTACAATGACAATGGTGGGTTCGTCCCCCTTGATTCTGTTGAACGATTTGATCGAAAGTGCGAATCTACATTTTCCCGACAATGCCATTCCAATGGAAACTTTTGGGTTATTTTCGGTAGCTCCGGTTGGTCTGGCGTTAGTGGCGACAGGCATTGCTTACTTTCTGATTTTCGGCAAGCGCATTCTACCTGTGGCTGAGAAGCAAGCTCTAACCACCGAAAATTTGCAGCACTATCGAGATGTGTATGGCATCGACGGTCGTATTTTCGAAGTAACGGTTAATCAAGATAGTGATCTGGCCGGTCTTGCGTTGGGTGAAGTTCAAGCGAGGGGCCGCGCTGGTTGGATACTGGGCATTAAAACTGGAGACAGTATCAGAATTATCCCCGAGCAGAATACACCTATCCAAGAGGGTTCGGTGTTGGCCATTATGGGCTCTAGACAAGAGATCGCTAGCTATGCTGAGGACCACCAACTGACTATTAGCCCATTCTTGAATGAATTTGCCGATGCCCTAAACCCGACAACCGCCGGCATTGCTGAAATTGTAATACCACCTGATTCAGATGTTATTGATAAAACGATTTCTGAATTGGATATTCGCAAGCGCTATGGAATGAGAATCCTTACCGTCTATCGCATTGATACAGTTATTGATGATGAACTCTCTAGCCTTAGTCTACAGGCCGGTGACACACTCGTTGTGCACAGCCGCTGGCAAGATATGATCAAGGTTGCAAAAGACAAGCGCTTTGCGGTTGTGACCGATTTTCCTAAAGAAGAGTTTCGTACCAACAAATTACGAAACGCGTCTGTCGCATTTGTGATCGCTATCAGCCTAGTATTGTTTAGCGATCTGCCTTTGGCACTGTCTCTAATGGTAGGCGCGGTTGGCATGGTTATTGGCCGCGTACTTGACATGGAGGAGGCCTATAATGCGGTGTCTTGGCAGACGGTGTTTTTACTCGCCTGTTTAATTCCACTTGGTATGGCGATGCAGCAATCAGGTGCTGCCGCTTACCTTGCAGCGCTGGCGCTTGGCTTTATGGATGGTTTCCCTGTTTGGGGTATCCAATTGTTCTTAGCAATTATCGCTACAGTGTTCACCTTAGTGATGTCGAATGTTGGCGCTACCGTTTTGTTGGTGCCTCTGGCAATTCAAATGGCCTTGGGCGTTGGCGCCGATCCGGCAATTTTCGCATTAACGATAGCGCTCGCGACCTCTAACTCATTTTTGATTCCAACTCATCAAGTGAATGCCTTAATCATGGGGCCAGCAGGCTATAAAGTAAAAGACTTCATGAAGGCTGGTGCGGGCATGACAATACTATTTTTGATCGTCATGCTGCTGGTTTTAAACTTGTTTTACTAAACTTAAATTCCGTTAAGTTTAAGGATTTACCACTTCAATAGAGCTAGGCTCACCATATACCCAACCGTAAGGCAGTCATTATGAAAAAAATTATTATTCTCTTTGCTAGCGTATTTTTGGTTGCTTGTGGCGGCGGCGACAGCGACTCAGGCAGCATGCTCGACGATACCTTGCCAGGCACTAATGTCCCAGCGAGCTTTGCAGGTACTTACGTTGGAACAGCCGATTTAACCGCGAGTGCAATAGGTATAACTGAAAGTGACACCTTCGACGTCACTGTTACGGTTACGACTGATGGAATGGTTCGCTTTGATGGCGATGACCCCGATGAAACGTTTACGGTTGGCATACAAAACGACGGTGTGTTCAGAGGAACGCTGTCGATTGATGAAGATGAATGCCAAGGCTCGGTTACTGTAGAAGGTACGGTTGATGGCACTCGTGCTTCGGGCGATGTCAATGGCTCAGGCGAATGTGAGCTTAACGGTTTGAGCATCGACGTGTCACTGGAAGGAACGTTTAATGCTACTCGCTAGGGTCAGGTCATTGTTGAAACTTATTAGAACTTAGCCGCAGCTCTGAATCACGATCGCTGAGTTCCTGATTCAGCTATTGGTCTTGCTTTGCGGCCTTAGTTTGTTCGTTGACTAGGTTGTTCGTTAATTAGGTTGTTCGTTGATTAGATTGTTCGTCTATAAGCTGATCGAGTTCCACTTTCAGCTTGTCTAAAATCACATCGTAACCGAAAGCGCCAAGTTTCTCGCCTTGGCGTTTCAGGTTTACCTGTTTAGGGCCACACCATAGGCCCAGGTCCGCATCATCTGTCTCACCGGGACCGTTAACTCGGCAGCCCATTACGGCAATGGTGATGTTGTGATCTTCAGCGTAGCTGGTCATTTCTTTAACATCTTGAGCAAGTTCGATAAACGCTTCGTTTTCAACTCGAGAGCAACTCGGACAACTGATGATGTTAAGTTTATCTGGGTCGAAAGCCACTACACTTCGCACGCGCCCTGCGTGAATGTCATCGATAATTTCGTGACCGGCATCGACTTCATCAGCCTTAATGTTATTAGGCAGGGTCAATGAAACTCGTACCGTGTCACCGATACCACGGCTAATTAATTGCTCGAAGGCGATACGAGTTTTGATTACGCCCATCGGCGGCATGCCAGCTTCTGTAACGCCTAAATGCAAAGGTACGTCTGGACGCTCTTCGGCAAAGCGAATATTTGCACTGATTACCTTTTGCGGATCTGAGTCTTTCAGAGAAACCACATAGCGAGTGAAACCTATTGAGTCTAAGTACTCGCAATGCTCTAAAGCACTGTCTAGCATTGGCGAGACTGAATCACGAGAGTCGTATTGATCCAGTTTGGCTGGGTCAACAGAGCCCGCATTAACGCCTACGCGCATCGCACAATCGTGCTCACCAGCAAGGTCAGCCAGATAGCTTACTTTTTCTTGCCACGTTTTCTTTTTTTCATGATGAAACAAGTGGCCAGGGTTATAGCGAATTTTATCTACATAAGGCGCCACCAGCGCGGCCATGCGGTAATTTTCTTGTAAGTCCACTGACAGAGTTGCATCAGTGGCTTTACGAATTTCGATAAGCGCGGCTGCATCTTGTTTGTTGTCTACCGCAATTCGAACTACACCTGCTTTACGTTCATGCAAGGCATTAGTTTGCTCAATGGTTGCGTCAATATCTTGGGTGCGTGTGGCGCACATACTTTGCACCGCAATAGGGTGACCGTTACCGATTTTAATATTGCCGACGGCAACTTCACGGGTAGAGTTTCGAATAATATTCACAGCTGAATCGTGGTTCCTTAAATAGGTTTACTAAATGGAGTTTATTAGATCTGTCTTTAAACTAAACCAATATCGACGTTTTGATGTGCTAGTGCCGAGCGCATTTTACTGCACGCTCAAGCTTTCGGACACAATTTTGGTACCGAAATAACCGAGTTGAATCAATAAAAAGCCACTAATAGTCCAGATTACCGCACTCGAGCCCCGTAAACCGTGTTTGAAACGTTTGAAAAGCAATGTTGCGAAGACAATCCAAGCGAGTGAGGCCAAGATAGTATGGTGTTTAAATGCGAACGCGTGGCCAAAAATTTGTTGACTGAATACTGCGCCGGAAATCAGAGTCAAGCTAAGCACTATAAAGCCAATGCCAAGTAATCGGAACAATAGCAGCTCCATGGTTTGTAAAGGCGGTAGGGCCAATAGCATCGCCGGGTTAGTGCGGCTTTTGATTTGACGTTCTTGGTACGCATATAGAAGTGCTTGAATGCTGGCGATAGCTAACACGCAATACGCCAAGAGTGAGATCACGATATGGGCACTGAAGGCAAAACTTCGATTTTGGATCGGCGTCATTTGGTCTCCCCATAGCAAAGCAAAAACCAAGCTTAGTATTGTAAATGGGAATACCAAAATACCAAGCCGCCGAATCGGCATAATCAGCCCACCCAATAAGAATAACATTACTAGCATGCCACTCATTAGCACTACCATCGAACTCAGGCTGAGGTTTAGGTTTGAACTAATGAAACTAACGTTTAAACCATAAGCAACATGGCATGCCGCGGCCAAACAGCCAAGTAAAAACGAGGTTATAATCTTTAGATTGCCTCGGTCTTGGGTGTGTTTTACCGACCGAATGTACATTGACATCAAGACTGTCGCTGCGGCGTATAGCGCAATGGCAAGGATGGCAAAAAGTGAATCAAACATTAAATTTAGCGTAGTTTTTAGGCCACTATTTACCGTATTTTGCGCTAAATAGTGACAACAAGAGGTGAGATTTATCGTTACTGGGAGTAGAATATCACACCTAAAATTGCAGCCAATCATTTAAGTTAAGTCTATGTTTGAACAACTCGGCGACCGCCTTCAAGGAACCCTTAAAAAAATTCGTGGCCAAGCGAGGCTCAGCGAAGAGAATATCTCAGATGCAATGCGTGAAGTGCGCATCGCGTTGCTTGAGGCTGATGTGTCCTTGCCGGTGGTGAAGTCGTTCATTAGCAAGGTTAAGCAAAAAGCCGTAGGCGTTGATGTTTCGAAAAGCCTTAACCCTGGTCAAATGGTGGTTAAGATTGTTCAGGACGAACTAGTGGAGCTTATGGGCGCGGCGAACGACGCCTTAAACCTCGCTCAGACTCCGCCGGCAGTTATCCTAGTGGCCGGCCTGCAAGGCGCTGGTAAAACCACCACGGTTGGTAAGCTGGCTAACTTGTTAAAAACGCGAGAAGGTAAGCGAGTGATGGTCGCTAGCGCGGATATCTATCGCCCGGCAGCGATAGAACAACTCAAAACCTTGGCTGATTCGATCGACGTGGCATTTTGCCCAAGCTCAGCTGATCAAAAAGCGGTTGATATTGTCGCTAACGCAAAATTGGCCGCTAAAAACGGAGTCATGGATGTATTGATCATCGATACGGCAGGCCGCTTGCACGTAGACGGCGAGCTGATGGAGGAGATTAAAGCCGTTCATGCGGCGGCGAATCCGGTTGAGACTCTGTTTGTGGTCGATAGTATGACCGGTCAAGACGCCGTGGTTAGTGCTAAAGCGTTTGACGAGGCATTGCCGCTCACTGGTGTGATTTTGACCAAGACTGACGGCGATGCACGAGGCGGTGCCGCATTGTCCATTCGAGAAGTTACTGGCAAGCCGATTAAGTTCTTAGGTATTGGAGAAAAGATCGACGGTATCGAAGCCTTCCACCCTGATCGTGTTGCTTCGCGCATCTTGGGTATGGGCGATGTCATGACCCTGATCGAGGAAGCCGAGCAGAAGGTCGACAAAGAGAAAGCCGAAAAATTAGTTAAGAAGCTCAAGAAAGGTAAGGGCTTTGATCTAGAGGACTATCGTGACCAAGTTGCGCAAATGAACAACATGGGCGGTATTGAAAGTATGATGGATAAGTTGCCAGGCATGGGTAACCTGAAGCTGCCGACCGGAGCCATGGGCGGCATGATGGGCGACATGAACAAAAGTGTCGCAATTATCAATTCTATGACTCCCAAGGAACGTCAGTTTCCGGCCTTGATTAAGGGGGGGCGTAAAAAACGCATCGCCATGGGTTCAGGCACTGAGATCCAAGACGTGAATAAGACTCTAAAGCAATTCATGCAGATGCAGAAAATGATGAAGAAAATGGGCGGCAAAGGAAAGATGGCTAAAATGATGCGAGGCATGGGCGGAATGCCAGGCATGGGTGGTGGTAAGTTTCCACCCGGTGGTATGGGCGGTGGCGGCGGAATGCCATTTTAATACCCGTTCTTTAACGATTTTTTTGTCGCGCTAGGCAATTTCGTTTTGAGGGAATATTGCCTATGTCATCGTAGCTTCAATAGTTCGCGCTAGCTTAGTTGGCAGACGTTACAACTTTAAAATTTAATTTAAAAGCTCAGCAGCTTCTTTAGCTCCACCGCATTGCGTCGGCTTACTTCGATCACTTGTTTATCGCTCATGGTCAGATCGTAGCCGTCGCCAACGCTTTCGTTGATCGAATTGATTTCGTTCAGATTTACAACGTATTGGCGATTCGCTCTGAAGAAGCCGGCTCTAGGCAATCTCGCCTCAATCGCACTTAAGCCTTTTTTTATGAAAGGTTTGTGATCATCAAAGAATACTCTTGTATGGTTCTTGCAACTCTCGAAGTAATGAATTTGCTTTAGGGAGACAAGATGACAATCGTCGCCATCTTTGATGAATATCTTACTGTTCATATCAAACGCTTCTTGTACCTCGGTCTCATTGCTAACGCTTAACTTTTCAATTGCAAGAGCTAGGCGTTCAGGAGAAATCGGCTTTAGTAAGTAGTCAACTGGGTTGTAGTCAAAGGAGCGATACGCATATTCAGAATACGCCGTTGTGAAGATCACTTGGGGGGTATAATCGAGCTCATCAAGCAGCTCAAAGCCGCTGCGCCCTGGCATATGAATATCTAAAAACAACACATCAGGTCGTTGTTCAGCAATGATTTTCAACGCAGAGTCTGGATGGTCCGCAGCATTAATTAAATCCAGCTGTTTAAAATCACTTAACATTCGCACTAGGCCTTCTCGGGCTAGGCGTGAGTCTTCAACTACAATTGCTTTCACGTTAATCTCTAATTTCTAAATCTGGTTAGTCTAGCTTGGCAGTGGCGTTCACTGGCGTTTTTATGTCTGAGGTATAGTCACGTTTACGATAAAACGATTGTCTTCAAGTTTAGTGTCGAGCGACCCTTGGCCTGAATACAATAAGTCAAGTCTTTGCGCGATATTGATTAAGCCAATTCCTGAATCATTACCTTTTGGTAGCCTTGATCTTGACTCGTGGTCAGAAGGTAAGTTGTTGCTTACTTCTAGGTGAAGGACTTGACCCTCGAGCTTAGCGCTTACTGAAATTTCTCCGCCCTCGCGAATATTGTCGATGCCATGTTTCACCGCATTCTCGAGAAGCATTTGCAACACCATTGGTGGCAATGTGCACTTATTGAGTTTACGTGGCACGTCGAGGCTGAACTCCAAGCGTTCTTCGAACTGAATTTGAATCAGGTCAATGTATGAGCGACTTATATCGAGTTCTTCAATTAGTGGCACAAGGTCATTCTTTGAGCTATCAAGTGAGTATCGCAGCACACCCGAAAGAGACATAAGCATTTTTTCTGCATTGTCTGCGTCTTCATGAATCATGAAGCGAATATTGTTTAGTGCATTGAATAAAAAATGTGGATTTAACTGGTTTGATAAGCTGCTCAGCTCTGCTTCTTTTAGGCTGTTTTGCAGGCGTAGATTGTCAACCTCAATTTGTTTGGTCTTGCGTCGGCTGGTAATGCCGATGTAGAGCATGGTCCATACGAGTAGATAGAAGAAGGTGATAAACCAATTGCTAAAAAAGAACTCACTGAATACTCCAACAGACGAAATGCCCGGTGTAAAAGTTCCCCTGAATCGATAAAAATCGTCGAAGTAAAAGGTCATCGAAAGGACTGTCATAGCGACAACGATTACGAAACTAAAAAACAGTGAGCAAAAGAAAGCCTTTAATAGTATGTTTAGATGAGGCTGATTTTCCCAGTTCGCTTTTTTGTATTGGCTGCGAATGAGGAGACCTGCATAGAGAAAGCCGATACCCCAGCTTAGATAAGCTAATGAAAAGAAGCCCCATATCGACTCGAAACTCGACAATGAATTGATTATCGTGTCGAGCACCAGTATGAATGATATGCCGCCAATGTGATAGCTCCAGAACTCATTATCGGCTTTGTGCAAATCATCACTTTTAAATGATTCCTCAATGCTTTTTAGAAACTCTTTAAACGCAATCCATTGAGCTTGTACCTGCGGTTTTTCCCCGAGGTTCTTAAACTGAGAAGCAAGCTTATCGAATAAAGTTGTTTTGTTGCTCATTACAAAATCTCGATCGCGGTGTCGATTACCGAGTTTAATGACTCTTTAGTGATAATAAGAGACTCTTCTACCACCTTTTTTGTATGAAAAATGAGCCTAGATACCGAGCTCGATCGGTCGCTGGAGGGATTAGTGATTGCGCTAGTAGACTGCTCGTTGGTCACCTTTTTACTAGCTCCT
>CAKZRZ010000084.1 GCA_937918955.1 uncultured Arenicella sp. | reverse complement strand
TAATCTACAAACTCATGCTTCTTTCGCCAGACATGTATCGTCGAGCGTGCCAGTAATCGAGGTCAGTTACCCGAGAGATTTAGAGCAATTGCCTAATCTTCGCCAGTCGATAGTTGAGTACTTGCAAGCGCTTTGATTGCTTGTGTTTAAAGAATGCAGTTCGCTAACATCTTTTAGAAAACGCGCTTTATGCCACGGATAAAGCGTTTGGCATAACCAAGCAAGGCGGAGCGCGTACCCATTTGCTTGCGAATATAGCTCGGTGAGGGAACTAAGGTCTCTTGCAGGAATTTTAGTTTTTCAGGCATGCTTTTGAGGCTTTGCAAATCAGCCCAAAAATAATGTCGCTCAGACAAGTTCGTTTGTAGAAAAATGCGGCTCGGCTCATCTTTGGCGCTTCGCAATCTGTCGATGGCTTGCGCATTCAGTTTGCTGTCAAAGTAGCGTTGGCTGGTTAATAGTGCATCGGCAGTAATGCTCGCCACTTTTTTCTCAATTGCAGACTCGCTTAACGCTCGCCATTGAGAATCATTTAAACAGTTTGCCAACAAATGGATATCATAAAACCAAGCTAAACGATCTTCTTTATTATGGTGGCCGGCACGGTGAATCGCGGCAATCAACAAGCTATTTACAATACTAGGAGTTTCGATTGGCCTAGATAGTCTAGCCTCACCAAGGCGTTCTATTTTTTCACAGGTTTTACCTAAGCTTGTCGCACTGAAGGTTTGCGCGAACATTTGACGGTTGTTTATCTGCCAATGCAAATCGATGTTTAAATAGGTCTCGCCGAGTAAGTGTTTCCCATAGGTACTTTGGTGTGACACGAAGCTGCCTTCGATAGCGAATAGCTTGTTAAAGCCTTGTTGAGCGAATACCCGGTCGAAGTTAGCTTTGTCTTTAGCTGAAACCAGTATGTCGGTATCACTGCGAGGGCGCAAACTTGGCTTTTGATATATTGAATAAGCCAGCGCGCTGCCTTTAAACATTATTGACTCTAGCCCGGCTTCAGCGAAGGCATTGAACAGTTCAGTTAGTGCTGTTTGTTTGATTGCTTCATTCGCAATAGCCATTGCTCTGCGTTGTTTGAGCCTCGGTTCAAGCGATGAAGGTAGTGTGTTTTGTTCAGCCGCTAGAAGGGTAATACCGTGGTAATCGAGCGCATCGAGTAGATCCTTGTCGCTAAGATTAGCTAGATCGTCAAGCGGCGTTTTTCCGGTCAGCAAGCCTGCAAGGGTTTCTATACTGACTTGAGTTGGCTTGTCCTTTACCCGAATTATCATTAGTTAGCTAAAATAAATTTCGTACACGATTAGTCATCGAGCAAAACGATGAGTTTTTGTTCGAGTAATTGCTCAACAAGTATTTTAATATCTTCGCTGACGGTAGCGTGCGGTGTTTGATAGTGTTCGGCAATCTCGGCACACGCGTACTCCAAACTGTGTTGGTTTTGTAGGTGAGAAATTAATAGCGCGCCAACATGGTTCAAACCGTAATAGGCACCGGAGCTGAGATCAAGCAACACAGCTTCATCATCAACCTCAGTGAGCGAGACAGTACTGGCGAGTTGATATTTCATGACGTTTACCTCTTGCGGTCGTGCGTATTGCCTATTAAATCCCGCTAAGCTCAAAATTATCTGGTAACTACAAGCGTCTAGCGAGGTTTTTGGAACGATGTTTAGGCACCATTTTACGATGTTTTTGATGGCCTTACTCTTTAGTTTTGTATGTCTTTGCTATAGACTCTCGCTTCGCTGTGAATCTACGTCCATTTTGTCTACGTATTTTTCGGTGAAAACGAAGGCTGTATAAGGGTTTGAGCGTGATTTTGCGTTTACTCCTGACTAGCTGAACTCCTTGTTTCACTTTCCTTATTAAGTTTAAGTCGGGAAAAGAATCCAACTTAAACGGCTCAGGGCTGCTTTAGTTTTATTCTAGATCAGACTATGACTTTGAACTTGGTAAGAGATTGGAAACTTTTTAACCGTGAGGAGCTCTCAATGAGACATTACGAAATTACTTATCTGGTACACCCAGATCAAAGCGAGCAGGTCACCGCAATGGCCGATCGCTATAAAGGCGTTATCGAGCAGGGCGGCGGAACCGTTCATCGCTATGAAGACTGGGGTCGCCGCCAGTTAGCTTACCCAATCAATAAAATCCACAAAGCTCACTACATCATGATGAATGTTGAAGTAAGCCAAGAAACGTTGGACGAAATTGAGAACCTATTCCGTTTTAACGACGCAATCATCCGTAACCTTGTGTTGAAGATGAAGAAAGCTGAGACTGAGCCATCAATCATGATGAAAGAAGTTGAAGCTGAACGTGTTCGTGACGAAGAGCGTGATGCAGCTCGTGCTGCTGAAGCCGAAGCCGAAGCAAAGGCTGCTGAAGAGAAAGCTGCTAAGGCCGCTGCCGAAGCCGCTGCTGCTCCAGCTGAAGCTGAAGAAACATCAACAGAGGAGGCTGAGTAATGAAACGCAATGCACCTAAAAAGAGACGCGGCGGTTTTCGTCAAATGCGTCGTCGCTTTTGTCGTTTTACGGCAGAAGGCGCAACTCATATCGATTACAAAGATCTAGCGACTTTGAAATCCTTTGTATCTGAGTCTGGCAAGATCATCCCAAGTCGTAACACTGGCACAGCTGCACGTTTTCAACGTCAACTTGCTTCTGCGATTAAGAATGCTCGTTACCTTGCTTTGCTTCCATATACTGACGGTCATAAATAGGAGAACATCATGCAAGTAATCCTATTGGAAAAAATCGTAAACCTAGGCAACCTAGGTGACCTAGTAAACGTTAAGCCTGGTTACGCACGTAACTACCTTGTACCTCAAGGTTTGGCTACTGTAGCGACTGAAGCGAACAAAGCCGCTTTTGAAGAGCGTCGTGTAGAGCTAGAAAAAGCATCTGCTGACAAACTTCAAGCAGCTCAAGGTCGTTCAAATGAGTTATCAGGCCAGTCTGTTGAAATCGCTAGCCGCGCTAGTGACGAAGGCAAGCTTTTCGGTTCTGTTGGCTTGGTTGAAATTTCTGAAGCTTTCAGCGCTAAAGGTCTAGAAATGGCTAAATCTGAAATTCAACTACCTGAAGGCCCAATCAAAGCGATTGGTGACTACGAAGTAGCTGTTTCAGTGCACCCAGAAGTGAGTTTCACGGTTAACGTGAAAGTTGTTGCTGAATAAGCAAACGCTTTATTAAGTGTTCAAGAAAGCGAGGCCCCGGCCTCGCTTTTTTGTTTGCAGGGATGCAAACATGTCGAATTCGCCAGGAGCGAAATTCGGCTCTCGATAAGAATGAAGTTCTGAGATCGTGAATAGCTTTATTTGAAGAGACTAGCGCCGCGGGATGCAAACATGTCGAATTCGCCGGGAGCGAAATTCGGCTCTCGATAAGAATGAAGTTTAGCTTTATTCGAAGTGACTAGCGCTGCAGGGATGCAAATATGTCAAATTCGGCTCTTAGAATGGAAAATCTAACAAACTCTATAAAGTAACGCTATTTGCTGCGCGCAGCTATTTCTATCAGTCATCTTGAGCGAAGTCGAAAGATCTTTATGTTTAAGCGCAAACAACTAAACCTCACTAAATCTTCATTGAAGCACCTCGTTTCACACTCCCAATCGAACGCTAATATGCTAAAGTCAGTGACCGCGTAACACTCTCTTATTTTAGCCATGGCCGAGAATTCTACCCCTGAAGAAGACCTACTCCGACTGCCTCCTCAGGCAATTGAGGCAGAGCAATCAAATCTTGGTTCAATGATGTTAGATAATCGTTTTATTGACGATATCAGTGCTGAACTAGAGTCGCGTGATTTTTACCGCAATGATCATCGACTCATCTATAACGAAATTGTCCGCTTAGACGAAAAAGGCGAAGCGGCCGATGTTGTTACAGTCTCTGAGTCCTTAACGCATCAAGGCGAGCTTGATAAGGTTGGTGGGCTTGCATATTTGGGCTCGCTTGCGAAAAACACGCCGAATGCGGGTAACGTAAAGTCATACGCCAAAATTGTGCGCGAGAGAGCGATTCTGCGGCGCCTCATAGAAAGCGCCAACGACATCATTCAAAAAGCGTATCAACCAGAAGGGCGAACGCCTGAAGAGGTTCTGGATTACGCAGAGTCGATCATCTTTGAGATTGCTAAGAATAATAATCAAGCGAAAGCTGGCTTTCGTAAAATTGATGGCTTACTAGCTGAGGCGGTCGATAAAATTGAAGAAATGTTTAACAACAAAGCTGATGTTACCGGTACGTCGACCGGCTTTGTTGATTTAGATAAACAGACCACTGGCTTGCAGCCAGGTGATTTAGTTGTAGTGGCCGGTCGGCCATCAATGGGCAAAACTTCGTTCTCAATGAACTTGGTTGAAAATGCCGCAATTGCCGAAAACAAACCCGTGTTGGTTTTCAGTATGGAGATGCCTGGCACGGCACTTGCCGCTCGTATGTTGGCTTCGTTGAGCCGTGTGAACTCTGGCAGGTTGCGTACTGGGCAACTAGAAAGTGAAGACTGGCCTAAGTTAACGTCGGCAGTTGGCATTCTTCAAGATAAAGATATCTACATTGACGATACGCCAGCTCTGTCACCGCTGGAAGTTCGTACACGGGCACGACGAATTGCCGCCGAGCACCCTGAGGGCATTGGTCTGGTGATGCTCGATTATCTGCAATTGATGCGTGGTAACGACGGCCAGACTGGCAATGATAATCGTACTACTGAAATTTCAAATATTACCCGCGCACTCAAAGGCTTGGCCAAAGAGCTTGAGTGCCCGGTTATCATTTTATCGCAGTTAAACCGAAGCCTAGAACAGCGCCCGAACAAGCGACCGGTAATGTCAGACTTGCGCGAGTCAGGCGCGATTGAGCAGGATGCCGATATCATCATGTTTATTTATCGTCATGAGGTGTACGAGCCGGATACGGATCAAAAAGGTATCGCTGAAATCATTATCGGTAAGCAGCGTAATGGCCCCATTGGTACCGTCCGCTTGGCTTGGTTAGGTGAGTTTACTCGTTTTGAAAACTATGCAGGGCCTCGTTTCGATGATGACGAGTAAGCTACTCGCAGCTTTAGTCCTTGCTTTAATCGCTAATATTCATACCGACCATGCAAAATAATCGAGCGGCTCATGTGGTGATCGACCGCGCGGCAATGCAGCATAATTTGCGGCAGCTGCGAGTGCTTACGCCAAATGCAAAAATCATGGCGGTGATTAAGGCCGACGGCTATGGCCACTCGATGGAGGTTGCTGCCCATGCGCTAGACGAAGCTGATGAGTTCGCGGTTACCGCCTTGGATGATGTAGAACGCTTACGCTCGCAAGGCATTAACAAACCTCTAACCATGCTCTCTGCGACTTTTGATGTTGCTCAGTTAAATCAGATG
>CAKZRZ010000083.1 GCA_937918955.1 uncultured Arenicella sp. | reverse complement strand
GTCTTTCAATAGCTCGACAATGGTGTCTCGAGTGATCCCCTCTAAAGCAGAAGTCAAAGATGGAGTATAGATTTTGCCTCTGCGCACCACAAAAATGTTCTCGCCCGAGCCTTCAGCAACGTAGCCCGTTGTATCAAGCATAAGCGCTTCATCGTAGCCCGCATTCTCAGCTTCTTGCAAGGCCATGATCGAGTTGGTGTAGTGACCATTGGTTTTGGCTTTCGCCATGGTGCTGTTTACATGATGGCGATTGAACGACGAGGTTTTAACTCGAATGCCGTTTTCAAGCGCTTCATCACCAAGATAAGCGCCCCAAGGCCAAGCGGCCACCATAAGGTGAGTTCTCAAGCCTTTTGCATGCAAACCCATAGCTTCGGAGCCGTAATACGCCATTGGGCGCAAGTAGCCAGACTCTAAGTTATTGCGACGAACACATTCTAACTGAGCTTGGTTAATTTCTTCCACTGAATAGGGAATCTTCATGCCCATAATTTTAGCCGACTGCAGCAATCGCTCAGTATGACGGTTCAAGCGGAAAATAGCAGGGCCTTCAGAAGTAGCGTACGCACGCACTCCCTCGAACACGCCTACGCCGTAATGCAATGTATGGGTTAGCACATGCACCTTGGCATCGCGCCAATCTACAAACTCACCATCCATCCAAATATAACCATCACGATCATCAAACGACATTGCTTTTTCTCCGAAACATCTCTAAATAAATTTATCGGCCACAAATGTGACCACAAGAGACTAATTATAAGGCTTTGAGTAAAAAAGGCGTTTTTTTTTTTGCAAAAGTGTCGAATTCAGCAAGGTTTAAACGACTTAAGGGTGAGCACAGGCTCAAATTGGATATTTGTCTGATTTTAAACCACAATAAAAACTAAATTTACGGAGCTAAGATATGCAATTTATCGCACTTATATATGATGTAGAAGGCAGTGAAGACGTCGACTGGGATACCTTAATGGAGCAATATGGCGAATTCAGCGCAGGGCTTACTGAAGCAGGCAGCATGCTTGGTGGCGAGGCGCTTGAGCCGGTTTCGACAGCAACATCGGTACGCGTTCGAAACGGCAAAACTGAAATCATCGACGGCCCATTCGCCGAAACCAAAGAACAACTAGGTGGCTTCTATCTAATGGAATGCAAAGACCTCGATGAAGCGATTAAATGGGCGGCAAAAATACCAACCGCTCGTTACGGCACGGTCGAAATTAGGCCAGTAATGGTCTTTGATGGTGGGCAATAAGCCCGAGAGTATGGTGAAAGACCTCGATTTAGCGCAACTCTTTCGCGCTGAATCGGGGCGAATTTTGGCGATATTGGTTTCCGAATGCAGGGACATTCAGCTCGCCGAAGATGCACTCCAAGACGCCTGCATTCAAGCCACACAACAATGGCCAACGGCGCCACCGCGTAATCAAGTCGCATGGCTACTCAAGGCGTCTCGGCGAAGAATGATTGACCGAGTCAGAGCAGCGTCTCGACATCGCAACTTAAACGCACTGCATATCGACAGTATTGAACCGGCAGAGAACGAGCCAGAGTGCGAGCAAGAAATTCCAGATGAACGTTTAAAGCTTATCTTTACCTGCTGCCATCCGTCACTCAATCAAAATGCGCAAGTTGCACTTACTTTAAAAACCGTTTGCGGCCTGAGCACGTTGGAGATTGCAAGAGCCTATTTGAGCTCCGAAACCGCGATGCAACAACGGCTTGTTCGGGCTAAAAATAAAATTTGTTCCGCTGGTATCGCCTACAAAGTACCTGAAGGCGAAGACTTAGCAGCTCGTTTAGAGCCTGTACTTACGACGATTTATTTAATCTTCAACGAGTCTTATAGTGCCTACTCAGGCCAATCCTTAACGCGTGAAGATCTTGGCGATGAGGCCATACGCCTCGCTAGAATTTTGTATGAATTACTGCCCGAGCCCGAAGTCGGCGGCTTGCTAGCCCTTATGCTTTTACATCAGTCTCGGCATAGTTCACGCTCATCTGAACATGATAAGTTTGTACCCTTGCAATACCAAGACAGAGCCACTTGGGACCAAGAAAAAATCAGCCTTGGTCGTCGCATATTGCTAGGTTGCCTTAGTCAAAATCGCGCAGGGAAATACCAACTTCAAGCGGCGATCAGCGCGCTTCATGCGGAAGCAGCCAATTGGGACGAAACTGACTGGCAACAAATACAACTACTTTATGCCGAGCTTTATAAGCACATGCCGTCACCTATCGTGAAGCTAAATGGAATATTGGCCATGGCGCATCAAGGAAAAGTCGCTAAGGCGATGGAATACCTCAAACCGATTGCGACAGAATTAGACAATTACCAACCGTTTTATGCAGCTAAAGCTGACTTACACGCCAAGCTCGGACAAAACGAAGAAGCTAAACAGTGTTATAAACGAGCGATTAGCATGAGCAACAACAACATTGAGCAAACATTTTTAGAGTCTAGGCTTAAGGAGATTAGTTAAGTTAAGCTAAGATAAAGCCCTACCAATGATTTCGGAGCTCTCGCAATTTCAAGAACACCGTTTCAGCATTAGGTTCAGCACTTAGTTCAGGAAAACGCTCGCGCAGCATAGCTATGATTTCTTCGCTGTCTAAACGGAAAAACGTATTCACTAAACGCTCCATCGCAATGTTCGAAATAAAGTGCTTTTCACCGGGCCACTGACGAACCGCGGCAAGCAGACTTGTGGCCGCCGCGTTGTTTGGCTCTCGATCTAGCGTGAACAACAAGTTGTTTTCTATATAGTCATGCCCGGGATAGATCTTAGTTTCGTCAGGCAGTAAAAAGATTTGCCGCGCAAAAGTTTGGTACATGGTTTGCGGATTGCCGCCGTTATGGCAATTGCCCACACCGGCGTTAAATAAGGTGTCGCCGCAAAAGAGCGCTGGGGCAAGCTCGTCATTCCCCATATAGTAGAGGCAGGTATGGCAAAACGTATGACCAGGCGTGTCCAAGGCAATCAACTCAACGCTGGTGCCAACATTTACACTATCTCCCGCGCGCAATCCGACATCAACATTGGCTATCTTATCTGTGGCGTTCTCATGCGCGTACAAGGTAGCACCGGTCGCGGAGATAACAGGCTCGTTACCGCCGATATGATCATGATGTTCATGCGTGTTAATCACGCCACGGATATGCCAACCAAGCTCTTTGGCGCGCTTCAGTGCTAGCTGATGGTCTAAGGGATCAATCGCCACAGCTTCTCGCGTTTCAGGGCAAGCCACTAAGTACATATAGTTTCTAAGGCTATTATTTACTGCGATTTGTTCAACTAACATAAAAATCTAAAACCTCTAACAAAAACTCGATTGATGCTCACTAGCCTATTGTTCTCTGGAGGCTAGGGCTTATAGCTACGTTTAGTGATACACTCTGGCCGATTTTGCCACTTCTATTGCTATAAACAACGCTGCAAAAAGCAGCCAACATTATGTCGTTAATAAGCCTTAAAAATGTAAGCGTCGCATTTGGCGCTGACCCCATTTTAGACCAAGCTAATCTAATTATCGAACCCAACGAGCGTATCGGCTTGATTGGTCGTAATGGCGCGGGCAAATCGACTCTACTAAAGATGATCGACGGCATGCTGTTGCCCGACGATGGCGAGCTACTGATTCAACAAGGCACGATTGTCGGTCGCTTAGTTCAAGAAGTACCCAGCGATATCGACTTTGATATTCGCAGCGTCGTGGCATTGGGCGACCAAGATTTAGGCCAAGCCTTAGCAGATTACTATCTCGCCGGCGAAGACGACATTGATGCTCAAACCAAAGTCACCGAGCTCGAAGCATGGGGCTTAGATGTACAAGTCAAAACCCTTTGCTCGAAATTTGACTTAGACCCGCATATGCAATTTGCGCAGCTCTCCGGCGGCATGAAACGCAGAGTATTAATGGCACGCGCGCTGGTTAAGCAACCCGATATTTTATTGCTCGATGAACCGACCAACCATTTGGACATCGACACCATTCTTTGGCTTGAAACTCTATTACTTAGCCTAAATGTGACCATGGTGATCATTTCGCATGACCGAAGTTTTAT
>CAKZRZ010000082.1 GCA_937918955.1 uncultured Arenicella sp. | reverse complement strand
CCAAGCGCGGTAAACGCTTGCTTTTGAACGTCAGTTTGGTGAATACGAATAGAACCACCGCCGAGCTCTGTGCCATTAAGCACCATGTCATACGCTCGTGACAAAACTTCGCCAGGATTCCTCTCAAGCTCGTCAAGCTGTTCAACTTTTGGTGCGGTGAACGGATGGTGCAATGAGGTCCATCGACCGTTGTCTTCATCTTTCTCAAACATTGGGAAGTCGACTACCCACATTGGCGACCACTTAGTCTCGATCATCTCTAAATCGGTACCAACTTTAACGCGTAAGGCTGCGAGTGAATCGTTGACCACTTTAGCGCGGTCAGCACCGAAGAAAACCAAGTCACCGTCTTCTGCTCCAATACGCTGCATAACTTGGCTAAGAACGTCTTCTGGCAAGTTTTTAACGATAGGCGATTGCAAACCTTCATTGCCAGCAGATAAATCGTTAACTTTGATGTACGCCAAACCGCGAGCACCGTAGTTGCCAACAAATTCAGTGTAGAGATCAATTTGCTTGCGACTTAGCTTGGCCGCGCCACCCGGAATACGCAAGGCTGCAACACGGCCATCTTCAGAATTAGCTGGACCTGAGAATACCTTAAAATCGACATCGCTCATCAAATCGGTAACTGACACCAGCTTCAAAGGAATGCGCAGATCAGGGCGGTCGATACCATAGCCTTCAATCGCATCAGCGTAAGTCATACGAGGAAACTCGGCAGGCAAATCAACATCAAGCTTTGCCTTAAATAGGCCTCGAATCATTGACTCCATCATATCCATGATTTCGTCTTCGTTCATGAACGAGGTTTCGACATCGAGCTGAGTAAACTCAGGCTGACGATCTGCACGCAGGTCTTCGTCTCGAAAACAACGCGCAATTTGGTAATAACGTTCAAAGCCGGCAACCATTAGCAATTGCTTAAACAATTGAGGCGACTGTGGCAATGCAAAGAAGTCACCCGCGTGCACCCGACTGGGCACCAAATAATCACGCGCGCCTTCTGGTGTTGATTTAGTCAGAATTGGCGTTTCAATATCGCAAAAGTTCTCAGCTTCAAGAAAGTCACGAAAATACTTAGTAACGCCGCTGCGCAAACGAAAGATTTTTTGCATCTTCTCACGACGCAAATCAAGGTAGCGATACTTCAAACGCACCGACTCACTCATATCGTCGTCATCAAGCTGAAATGGGATTGGTTCAGAACGGTTCAATACCTCGATTTCAGTGGCATATACCTCGACCATACCGGTTGGTAAATCGGGGTTGGTCGTACCCTCAGGTCGAGCTCGCACTTTAGCGGTAACTTGCAAGACATGTTCATTACGAACGGTGTCGGCAATCGCGAATGCGTCAACGGCATCGGGATCGACAACAACTTGCAAAAGCGCTGATGCATCACGTAAGTCGATAAAAATAACCCCGCCATGATCACGGCGACGCTGCGCCCAACCTGCCACGGTGATAACTTGATCGATAAGGCTCTCGTTGATCTCGCCACAGTTGTGGCTACGTAATGCTTTCATTGTGTTCTCTTAATGCGTTTGATTATGCAGATAATTCTTAAATACGTTTGCGCTGCCTAGACTAGCGTTGATTTTCTTGTTTTTTCTCAATTTCAGCAGCAAGCTTGGCCGCTTCTTCAGGGTCATCGAGTGGATTAATCACACCGGCTGACAAAACCATTTTCAGACCGACTTCTACTGGCACATCTAAACGTTTGACGTCTTCTCTTGGTACCATGATGTAAACACCCGAAGTGGGGTTTGGGGTAGTTGGTACATAGATATTAACCAAATCGTGACCAGCAACTTCTTGAAACTTTCTTGGTGTATCACCGGTAACAAAGGCCAATACCCAAATACCCTTGCGGGGATATTCGACCAAAACCATTTCTCGAAACGATTGACTCGCGTCAGAAAACAAGCTCGCCGTAATTTGTTTAACCGCTCCGTAGACTGTTCTTACCAGAGGGATACGGGATAAAACTGCCTCCCATGCATCAACCAATTTACGACCAAAGAAATTGGCCACAACCAAACCAGTAATCAGCACCAACAATAACGTTAAAATCACTCCTAAACCGGGGATCTTGAAGCCAATTAAATTCTCAGGCCGAAGCGAGGGCGGCAAAAGCAGTAAGCTGCGATCGATTAACTGAATTGAGAACGACAACACAACGCCAGTCGCCACAATCGGCAACCAGACCAACAGGCCAGCAACAAAATAACGTCTTATGCGCGCCATCAATGGAAACTACTCCGTAGAACTTGAGCCACTTGATTTCGTTTCAGCAGGCTTTTTACCCGAGTTCTTGAAATCAGTTTCGTACCAGCCCGTGCCTTTTAACTTGAAAGCCGCAGCCGTTACCTGTTTTTTCAAGGTAGGTTTGTGGCAGGCAGGGCATTGCTCTAACTTAGGGTCACTGATTTTCTGCAACGCTTCTAATGCGTGGCCACAATCAGTACATTGATATTGGTAGATTGGCATTGTACGGGTTAAAAGACTTATTAAATGGGTCGTTACACAGATCAATTCAGAAATTTAAGCAGGCTCTACTAAACAAAACTAATCAAGTATCCAATTAGCAGCCTACAAATCGCCGCGCATTATACCGCTAACTGCCGGCGATCGTCATATTTTCGATTACGATAGATCCACATTCTGTACTGCCACGCATATCGTAGTCATCACCGATGGCAACGATATTCTGATACATATCCAACAAATTACCAGCTACCGTGATCTCCTCTACTGGATATTGAATTTCTCCGTTCTCTACCCAAAAGCCAGCCGCGCCGCGTGAATAATCACCGGTAACCATATTGATACCAGACCCAATCAGCTCGGTAACCAATAAGCCCGAGCCCATTTCTTGCAATAATTTCTCGGTGCTTTGACCCGTATTGCTCACAGTTAAATTACGCACACCTCCGGCATTTGCGGTTGACTCTAAGCCAAGTTTGCGCGCGGTATACGAGCCAAGCACATAGCTTTGTAAACGACCTGCATCAACAATTGCACGATACTCTGGTGTCTCCACACCTTCGCCATCATGCCAAGCACTTCCAGATGCACCAAGTTTGTGTGGATTTTCAGCAATAGTGACAAATTCGGGTAAAACATCACTACCAATCTTATCGAGCATGAAGCTGGCTTTTTTATAGATCGCTCCTCCTTTGATAGCACCGACAAAATGACTGATCAAACTCTTAGCAACGCCTGAATCATACATCACCGTTGCCTCACAAGATGGTATCTGGCGAGCACCTAGCCTTGCCAAGGTACGCTTGGCGGCAACGAGACCGATCTTTTCGGCGGAGTCTAATTTTTCGGCATTTCGATTACTGTCGTACCAATAATCACGCTGCATTCCGCTCTCGTTTGAGCCAATCACAGAGCATGAAACACTGTGCTGGCTGCCTAAGCCTTCACTTAAAAAGCCGTGCGAATTAGCGTAGACCGCGGAGCCAGAGTAGGTATTAACCGAGGCACCTTCAGAGTTGGTAATCTGCTCACTGTGTTCAATCGCCGCTTGCTCACAGCGCATTGCTATTTCGAGCATCTGAGCTTCATTCGCTTGCCACTCGTGGTGCAGGTCTAGCTCGAGTGCCTTGCCGGCCATACGATCCGCGTCAGCCAAACCGAAACAATCATCAGCGCCGGTATAGCGAGCAATTGACATCGCTGCGTCGACCGTGCTCTTAATACCCAACTCGCTCATATCAGCACTGCTTGCTGAGCCTGTTTTTTTATCTTTGTAAACACTGATAACTAACTGCGCGTCGTTATGCTTTTCAACGGTTTCTAGCTCCTGCTGTCGCGCTGTAATAGAGATGCCAGTGCCTTGGTGCAACGATAGCTCTGATTGATCAGCACCTTGCTTTCGAGCATAGTCGATAGCGAATTCCGCCGCATTTCTTAGGTCTAATCCGGCCTGGCTCATAGTTGTACTCCGCCTACCGTCAAGGCATCCATTTTCAAAGTAGGTTGACCAACGCCAACCGGTACGCTTTGACCGTCCTTACCACACACGCCAACGCCAGAGTCTAGACTCATGTCATTGCCCACCATACTAATGGTTTGCATCGCCTCTGGGCCGTTACCGATTAAAGTAGCTCCTTTAACCGGAGCAGTGATCTTGCCGTCTTCGATTAAGTAGGCTTCGCTCGATGAAAAAACGAACTTGCCAGAGGTAATATCAACCTGACCACCGCCAAAGTTCACTGCATAGAGGCCGTTTTTAACGCTCTTAATAATTTCTTCGGGGTCATGCTGCCCTGCATGCATATAAGTATTGGTCATGCGCGGCATCGGCAAGTGTGCGAACGATTCACGTCGGCCATTACCGGTTATATCCATGCCCATCAAACGAGCGTTGTGCTCATCTTGCATATAGCCTTTGAGAATACCGTTCTCGATGAGGACTGTATCTTTGGTTTGGTTGCCTTCGTCATCAACACTCAATGAACCACGTCGATTGGCAATGGTGCCATCATCAACTACTGTACAAAGCTCACTGGCAACCTTCTCACCAATGCGGCCAGAGAAGGCTGAGGTGCCCTTACGATTAAAGTCGCCTTCCAAACCATGCCCTACCGCTTCATGTAAAAGAATACCTGGCCAGCCGCTGCCTAGAACTACTTCCATAGTGCCTGCAGGAGAGTCAATGGCCTCAAGGCTTACCAAAGCTTGGCGAACCGCTTCATGCGAATAATGTTCGATAATCGCGGTGTCGAAATAGTCAAAACTATGACGTCCGCCGCCGCCCATTGAGCCACGCTCACGTTTACCATTTTGTTCGACGATCACCGACACATTTAGGCGCACCAATGGACGTACATCCGGAATCTGACGACCATCACTTGTGACAATTAACACCACTTCATAAACCCCTGACAGACTTGCCATAACTTCTTTAACTCGCGGATCATGATCGCGAGCAGCTCGATCGGCCTGTTCCAATATTGCAACTTTACTAGCGTCGTCTAGCGCAGCCACTGGGTCTAGTTCAGAGTAAAGGGGTTTGATTATTTGCGGGCGCCAAAGGTCTTGACTAGTGACATTTTGACCTTGCCGACCAATCGCTGACACTACATCAGCAGCGGCTAAAATTGCCGACGCATTGAGGTCTTCACTATAAGCAAAAGCGGTTTTTTCACCAACAATCGAGCGAAGTCCCACACCTTGATCAATGTTAAAACTTCCGGTTTTGACTTGGCCCTCATCCAAAGACCAGCTTTCATGTTTAGAGTATTGAAAATAAAGGTCGGCAAAATCACTGCCATCAACATTGGTAAGCTTGTGCATCAACTGCTGCAAATGTGTATCGGACAAGCCGCTTGGCTCAAGCAAGGTAGCTTGGGCAATAGATAGATGATCTTGATTCATAGTTTTATTACAAACATAAAAGGTCTGCTAGACAAAGTAGTGACGCTTGAAAAAGGCTTAGCCGTTAATAATAACAAATATCGGCACAAAAGCCGTTAAAGCAAGAGCGACTTAGTGACTAATTTTCAGGAGGGAGGTCACTTGGGCTTTGATTTGATTGCGAATCGCTCTCGAGTGCTTCGCTTTGGTCGTCTGTTGATTCGGCTTGCTCCGCCGCTTCAGGCTCCGCTTCGGTGCTTTGGTTTGAATCTTGATCAATATCAGCTTGAGCCAGCTCAGGACCTTCGGCTTCATCGCTGTTTAAATCAACCATTTCAAAATCTTCCCAAGTACCCCGAGCTCTGTAACTCTTGAAATTAGCATTACGCATTTCATCTTTAAAGATACGCTGAGTTATAAATACAAATGCGCCCGCCGCGGGGTTGGCCAAAGCACTTAACAAAGCGATATTTCCACCCAGCTCCGGCGATACATGCACTTCGAGATCGACTAACTCTCGATTGAGGTCTACCTTACCTTCCATTTGAATAAACGCAGCGGGTGAGAGCACAAAGGCTTCACTCAGAATTGCCTCGCCGTCAGCTAATGCTCCAGCGTAACGCATATGATCAAATTTCAAACCCGAAGCAAAGACATCGCGAAAATCAAAGATTAAGCGTCTAGCAATGGCATTAAAGTTCAGCAGGCCAACCAGTTTACCGCTGCCCGGCTCAATTTGAACTAGCTCTCCATCTTTAATGAAGGCATCAAAGTCGCCATTTAAGCGTGCGTAGTCAAACTCATGCGGCGCGCCGATCCATCGAAGCATACCGGTAACCGTACCATTTCCTCGCTTAATAACTCCGTCAAAATCCATCTCATTAAACGCGCCTTCAGCTTCGTCGATAATTGTGTTGAATTCGATTTTGGTGATCGAGCCGACTTGCGTATTGTTAACCCAGTCTCCGCTAGCTTTAGTGCGAATACCATTATGCGTTAGAGTAAAATCTTCCACTAACCAACGATCAGCTTCTGGGCGGGCACTTAGCGACAGGGAACCCAAATTTTTGCCCGCCAGTCGCAGAGCATCAACACTTAAGCTGATTGACGGGAAGTCATTTGGTGACAAGCTGTAATCGATTGGCTCGGGCTGAGCACCTGAATTTGGATCCTCACCGATAACCAAACGCGAAAGCTTGAAACCGTAATTCGAGAGTTCTGCACGAGGTTGCATTTGCATGGTGCCACTAATATTTTCACCGTCAATCGTGCCAATCCAATGCAAGCCATCAACCGATACAGCCGACATCTTGATTGGTCCGAACTCTCGTCCAATCAAAACTGGGTTAGCTGATTCAATATTAATTGAACGCATCGAATCTAGAAAGTCATCATTGTCTGCCACTTGCTGAGGCTCAAATGAAGCAAGGTCGATGATGGCACTTAACCAGTCATCTAAATCAATGTTGTCATATTGGGTATTGAAGTTAATTCCAGGTTTTAAATCCGCGTTGACGTCACCACCGATGCTTATCATCGAATTGTCAAACAAGGACGGCGCTTGGTTTGATGCGGTCGCGATAACGCCTGCAACACCTATCGCCGCGCTCTGTTTTGGCAAATTCGAACGAAAGCGAGCGCTCATTGTATCGTTGTAGATTACCGATAACGACTGCTCAACTGAGGTACCACCAAACACCATCTGGAGCTTCAGATTTGCAGATTCTTCTGAACTTTTTTGTAGCGGCGCTGGCGCGCTGACGGCAACTCCATCCAAGTTCGACTGGCCTTCAATTTCAACTCGGTCGCCTTCGAATAAGATTGAGCCTTGCCAAGGAGCTACGCCATTAAACCAGGTGAGTAAATGCTCGCCTATCCAAGGCTGCAAAGCCTCGGTTTTAGCCGCGCCAGAGGCAATCAATTTGACCACAGGAGGTTGCGCTTCTTTTACCGTAACCACTTTGCCACGTGTTTCACCACCGAGGAAAACCGCGCGCACGTTATTCGACTCGACTTTTCGTTCAGTGAAATCAATTGATGCATTAATGTCGCTAACGGGCACACCTTCAGGCAGCTCGCCATAGCCATCGCGCACTTTAGCAGTACCATAGACCCTTGTATTGACCACATCGTTTAGCACCATTTCTACATTGGTGTTAATGTCGACCCACCCTTTTTTAGGAATGATCGGCAATTCTGTTGAGCGGTTTTCGGGTTTAATCAATGGCCCCTTAAATAGAAAATCCATGCCTTTAACAAGCGACGTAGTCGTATTGCCACGAACGCTTAGCGTGCGATCACGCTGAAACAATTTACTGATCTGCAATTGGGCATCGCTTAATGGATCACCGTTTAGCCAAATTTCAGAGGGTGAAATAGTCAGCAATTCATTCTTAACAGTCGCTGAGCCTAAAGCACGAGTAGCAGGTGGCCAATCTTGTTCTGGAGCATAATCAACCGTAACATCGGCGTAATTTGCCGTCGCGTCGAGACTTGCTTTACCATTTGCGAAAGCATCTGCCGACACTTCACCTTTATAAGTAACGACACCATCGCTAACTGTGCCCGACAAAAAAGCACTGCTTGACCATTTTCGAAAATTATCGAGCTTTGGATTATTCGGTATATAGCCGGCCAGCTTACTCATATCAACAACTTCAAACTCAGCATGAGCGTCGATATTGATTGGCGCTTGCGCCGAATCAGAATCGGGCGAAGATACTAACTCACCGGTCTCGTTATAATTGAGCTCACTAACTGACTCGACTCTAAATAAATCGCCAAAACTACTTACTTTTCGAGCTCCGGTATTGACTGAAATCTTAGCGTGTACATTTGATATGCGCGCATTGGCATCTTCAAATTCAGCATTCTCAACCGCGATATTAATTGCGCCACTCTCGCCGATCTGCCAGCTGAATTCGCCCATCGCCTGAGTAATCGGGAAACTATTTTGATACCAGCGCGACCAACTAAACTCTGAATCTCGCGTTGAAAATAGAAAGTTCCCGCTGTCTTTGGTAGCACGCAGCTCGCCTTGCAAGTTATTCATTGCTGGTGCGCGGCCGATAGACTTAAAGCCAATGTCTGATGCTGATGCATCAAGCGACCAATCATTGATACTCAACAATGGACCAGAAAAATCCAAATTAACGTCGTGTAAACGCCCCGTTAACTCAGCGTCGAGTAACCATCCCGCTTCACCAGCAAGACCGGTAAGTTTAATAAAGTCTCGAATTTGCTCAACGTCTAGAGTTTTTAATAACAACTTGCCTTGGCCATTCTTGACCACTACTGAAAACTCATCTGGCGTAAGTAATTGCTGACCACTCTCCCCTTCAACTTGCAAGGAAGCATCCCATTGAGTATCGCTAATTAAGTCTCCATTGGTCTTTGCGGTAAATGCAAGTGGCCCTTTGGGTGTAACCACTGATGCTTTGAGTTGTCGCTGTTCATTGATTCTAGAAAAGTCGATATTTATATCTTGATATCGATTAAGTTGACCTTGCACCGGCACCCAAAGAATTTGACCATCAACCCAACGCCCATTTTGCTGATCGAGTAACCAAGAAACCACTCGTTGGTTTACCGCTCCCCTGCGTCGCTTTCCGCCAACAACAATGCCACCGACGCTAAGGCGGTTATCATCTAAGGCAACAATCTCAAGCACCGGCTTTTCGATCGTGAACTCAGTAAAGCTCGGCCACAAATTAAGCAAGGAGCTGGGACTAACAACCGCCGACAGCGACTCAAAAGCAAGCGCATCTCGCTCAGGAGAATCTCCAGCCACCCTGAAATTTTGAACTTTAATGGTCGGCGAAAAACCTCTCCAAACAGTTTCGAGCTTACCGATACTCACAGGCTTATCAAATACCCGGGTCAGATGCGATTCAACCGATGTTTTATAGCGATCTGCATAGCTGAAATACGCCGCCACCCCGCCCCAAAAAAGGACGTATATAAGCACAATGCCTAAGGCAATTTTTAGCAGTATCTTCATGCTAGAGCGATGTCGTACTGCTGTTGTTGGTAGTAAGGATCGGCTTGCAAGCTAATTGGTCTATCAATAAATTCCTGCAAATCGGCCAAGCTACTGGCTTCCTCGTCGAGCAACAAATCGACCACGTTTTGCGCAGCAACAATTGTGTATGCTTGAGCTTTGTATTGCCGATCTTCTCGCAATATTTCTCGCAATATCTCATAGCACACTGTTTGAACCGTCTTGATGGTGCCACGCCCATTGCAGACATGGCAGGTTTCACACATGACTTGCTCAAGGCTTTCTCGCGTGCGTTTTCGAGTAATTTCAACCAAGCCGAGTGGCGAGATATCTGTCACATTCGTTTTTACGCGGTCTTTAGCAATGGCACTATTCATTGCAGTCAGTACTTGTTTCTTGTGCTTTGCGCTTTGCATATCGATAAAATCAACGATGATAATACCACCGAGGTTTCGAAGCCGTAGCTGATGCGCAATTTCAGTTGCCGCTTCTAAATTTGTTTTAAATAAGGTTTCTTCATGGTTTCGTCGACCAACGTAAGAGCCAGTATTAACATCAATGGTAGTCATCGCCTCAGTTTGATCAATGATCATATCGCCACCCGACTTGAGCATCACTTTACGATGCATGGCACTTTCGATTTCGTGCTCAATCGAGTAAAGACCAAATAAAGGTTGCTCTCCAGGGTAATACTCAAGCTTATCGATCAGCTCAGGCATAAAATCGGCGGCGAATTCACGCGCTTTATCAAAGCTCTCACGCGAATCGATGCGGATTTTTTCTAAGTCATCATGGACTAGGTCGCGCATTGTGCGCAGCGATAAAGGCACATCTTCATGAATAAGTGTCGCAGGAGCCGCGTCTTTCATGGCGCTGCTGACATAACCCCACAGCCGCTCCTGAAATAACATATCGTTGGCAATATCTTCATCGCTAGCCGATTCGGCTAAAGTGCGAATAATAAAGCCTCCTTTTAGGCCATGTTTTTCGATCTGTGTGGCAACCAAGTCATGCAGTCTCTGCCGCTCTTCTGCGCTCTCGATTTTTTGAGAAATGCCAATGTCGAAACCGTTGGGCAAATACACCAGATTACGCGACGGCATACTCAGCTCCATTGTCAGGCGAGCACCCTTGGAGCCAATCGGGTCTTTGAGAACCTGCACGTATACATTTTTGCCCTCGTGCACCAGCTCTTGAATCGGCGGCACATCGCGCATGGGGCGGCCCGCGAATGCTGGGTCGTTGCGCGCAATATCAGCGGCGTGCAAGAACCCGTTTTTTTCCAAACCAATATCGACAAATGCAGCTTGCATGCCCGGTAACACGCGCACCACTTTGCCTTTAAAAATATTGCCAACAATTCCACGCGATAAAGTACGCTCTAGGTGCAGCTCTTGCAATCGGCCATTCTCGACCACCGCCACACGAGTTTCGCGGGGCGTTACATTGATCAAAATTTCGTCTTTAGATGCCACTATTGGGAATTATCGCTTTAGGTTAAATTGCTACTATTAAGGTCGCTGCTTCGAGACACTATCACCTAGCTTACAACCAGTTCTTGTCAATCGTGGCCAATATTTCATTTACCTCTCGAAGCGGCAAGCCGACGACATTACTATAACTACCATTGATAAGCTTAACCCAAGCTGAAGCATAGCCCTGAATAGCGTATGCGCCAGCTTTATCGACAGGCTCACCGGTTTGCCAATAGCGCTGCATTTGTTCTGCTGTAATTCGGCCAAACTCGACTTCAGTAACGCCGAGACGCACATTAGTTTTACCATGATAGAGCAAACACACAGCAGTCATCACTTGGTGCTTATTCGCGCTTAAACTATGCCAAACCTGCTGAGCATGCTCGAAGTCCTTAGGCTTGCCATAAACAAAATCGCCTTGGACGACAATTGTATCAGCCGCGAGGATCGCAGTTGAGCCTTCAACGTGCAGTTCTAGCTCCTGAGCTGCCGCCTTAGCCTTGTCTCGAGCTAAGCGGGTTACAAAGTCTTCAGGGGCTTCGCTGTCTTTTCGGCTCTCGTCAGTATCGGTGACGTGAACTGAAAAATCGACGCCCATTTGCGTCAACATTTCTTGTCGACGAGGCGAACCCGAGGCGAGCACCAACTGTATCTCGGCTGAAGTTTGATTTGATTGGTCAGACATTATTGGCTCTCCACGAGTCAATCTCCACGATGGTAAGGTAAATTAGCGTTGATGCTCCAAGCACGATACAACTGCTCGGCCAACATCACACGCACCACGGGGTGCGCGAAAGTCATGGCTGAGAGCGACCACTTGCGTTGAATTTGAGCCAAGTAGTTCGGATCTATGCCCTCAGGGCCGCCGATCAATATAGCCACATCTTGGCTTTCATCAACCCAGTTTTGAAGATTACTAGCAAGCTCTTCGGTGTCTATATGCTTGCCCTTTCGATCAAGTGCGATAGTCAGCGTGCCTTTAGGTATCGCAGCCTGTAGCGCTTGAGCTTCATCACGCAAAATACGCGCCGTATCGGCATTTTTACCTCGTTTTTTTGCCGCAATTTCAACCAGCTCTAACTGGCATAACTTTGGCATTCGCTGAGCATATTCGGTATAGCCTTGCTCAACCCATTTAGGCATGCGAGTGCCTACGGCTAGCAGCTTAATACGCATGCGATGAGAGAATAGTGCTCTCGATGAAAAGACGAATAATAGTAAACAACGGACAGTGAAAAACCAAACTTAAACGCTAAGCGTCTTCTTGTTCTTCGCGGTGCTTCTTCATTAGGGCACGTACATCTTCATCCCACAATTTCTCTAGATCGTAGTATTCACGCACTTCTGGGCGCATCACGTGCAGCACCACATCGCCAAAATCAACTAATACCCATTCGCCAACGTCGGCACCATCTTCATTCAATGGAATAACACCTTGGCTACGT
>CAKZRZ010000081.1 GCA_937918955.1 uncultured Arenicella sp. | reverse complement strand
GTGCGAGCCGAGTCTAAAAATTCGGTTTTTTTCATGCCAGAAGGGTAGCGGTCAAGCGCCGAAAGATCAAACAGACGTGGCGATTAAATAAGCGATATATGAAATGTATCCGAATAGAAGAATAGCGCCTTCGGTACGACCGAATCGGCCTTTGGTGATGGCGAAAATGAGCATCAACAGGGTAAACCCAAGCATCACCGGGAAGTCTCTCCAGAGTGCGCTGGTGTCGATCTCGGTGGCTTGAAGTGCGCCAGTGAGGCCGAGCACTCCGAGTGTGTTGAACACGTTCGAGCCGATAATGTTGCCAAGGATCATATCGTGGACGCCCTTTCGCGCTGCTGCAATCGCTGCAGCTAACTCCGGTAGACTGGTGCCAATGGCAACAATGGTGAGGCCGATAATTAGTTCGCCGACACCTAAATACTCTGCGATGGTCACTGCGCCGCTGACTAAAATTCTAGAGCCAGCCATCAATATAATGATGCTGACGATAACCCAAACACTTAGTGCAAGCGTCGATTTCTCAGAATCATCTTTCTTTGAATCGACTGAAGCTTCGTTCTCTTCGTTGCTCATTTGAGGAGCGCGTTGTGTTTTAGCAGACCAGCTTAAGTAGGCTATGAGAATTGCCAGCAATAAAAAGCCGTCGAAGGCGGATAAGGTTCCATCTAAAATTAAACCGATCGCGAGTAAACCACTGACAAGAACTAATGGAATGTCGCGTATTGCTGTGCCTCGCTCGACTGGCATTGCGCGGATAAGAGCTGCAGCGCCTAGCACCATTCCAATATTTGTGATGTTAGAACCTAGTGCATTGCCAAGCGCAAGATTGCCTTTGCCATCTAAAGCAGCCATCGCGGACACGAATAGCTCAGGCGCGGACGTGCCAAAGCCAACTACGATAATACCGACCAATAGCGTGGAGATCTCAAGTTTTCCGGCTAATTCCGAGGCATTATCGACCAATACATCGGCGCTCCACATAAGTAGGAAGAAGCCCACAAGAACCAGGGCTACGGCTAATTCGATTTGCATTTAGTCAGTTCTTATCTTGAGTCGGGAGGTGTTGTTTAGAGCTTGGGGCCGCGGCGTTTTATAATTCGGCTCTTTGTTAGCAAATGAGTATAGCTTAGCACCGCTTTTATTAATTTAGTAAGTGTGTTGTTTTCGCTTCATAATTGCAACACAAAGCGGAGTAAACTGCTCTAAATATACAATTCTTGACGATTATTACTCAGTTTCAATTTACCCCATCTCCAACTCAATATTGAGCCGTCTAACACGCTATAATTGAGTAATCGTATATAACCAAGGACTTTCCATGTTTGACAAGCTCAACGATTTTCTAAACGAACCGCTTCCTAGGCGAATTTTATTTTTCCACGATATGCTAACACCAAGCCTTATACGCACACTGTATTGGATTGGTCTGCTAGCGGTCATCTGGACCGGTTTGGGACATTTCTTTACCAATGGTTTCTTCGGCCTATTCGAAGCGGTAGTCTACGTAGTCGGTGGCGTCATCGCTCTTCGGGTGCTCGCTGAACTGGTTATGCTTTTGTTTAAGATTAATGAAAATTTAGAGGCAATTGCAAACAATAAGGACCAGGTCGATAGTTGAAACTCCTGAGCGTTAGCTCTTATTGTTGTTAAGTTCGCGATTGGGCTTGAAATGCCGCTTTGCGGCCTTAATAGATGTCCTCGAGGGCAAAAAGCCGTTGATTGACACAGTGTGTAACGATTCATTAATCTGGCGTTAAGCCAACATTTGTTATCCTCTTTGTAAGTTAGGCCTGAGCTGCGCGGTCTATTATCGAACAGAAGTGTTTATTTACTTCGTCGGGTCTTTCAAAGACCACTGAATTTTAATTTGTTGGAATACTACAATGACACTACTTAAAAGAATCACCACTCAGACAATGTTATTAATCGCGCTTTTCGCGACGTTTACAGCTCAAGCGAGTGCTATGGCTGGGCCCGAAGAAGTGGTTAAAACAACGGTCGATAGCATGGTTGAAAACTTGCGCGTGAACCGTGAGCTCTACGAAAACGACAATCAAGCGTTGTACAAAATGCTTGATGAGACTCTACTGCCTGCTCTTCATGTTCAACGTATGGCCGATTTGATTCTCGGCAAAAAGATGTCTCAAAAAGCTACTCAGGCTCAGAAAATTCAGTTTGTTGAGGAGTTTAAAACCCTATTGCTGCAAACCTATGCCACGGGGCTGCTAAACGCCACGGGTGAAGAAAAGGTGGTTTATGAGCCAGTGAGCCTCGCGCCAGGAGCCGATAAAGTAAAGATCAAGGCTAAATTAGTAACGGCCGCCGGTGATGAATTTCCGATTACGCTTTCAATGAGCAATCGTCGAGATACTCGTTGGAGAGCCTACAATTTAGACGTTGCTGGAATCGACTTTATTCGTACTTACCGTTCAACCTTCAAACAAACGTTAGTAGAGAAAGGTATTGATGGATTAATTGCTGAGCTTCGCAGTAAGAACGCGCGCTAAGCGGTATAATCTATAAAACAATCTCGAAAGGCGAGCTTGGCTCGCCTTTTTTCGTTTTGGTGCCAGTTTTCTTAAAATTGCTTGAGAGAAAATGTTGTGGCCAATTGAATAGTATTAGGCAAACTTAATGAACAAAAACGATCAAGCTCAGCCAGCGATCTCTCTGCGCGGTGTCAGTAAGCGTTATGGCGATTTACAGGCACTCAGTGATGTTAGCTTTGATATAAAAAAAGGCGAGTTCTTTGGGCTTTTAGGGCCAAATGGTGCGGGCAAATCAACCTTGATTAGTGCACTCGCTGGCTTATTAAAAGTAAACGACGGTTCAATATCAATTTTAGGCGCCGATGTCGAAAAAGACTATCGTCAGGCGCGCTTGAACTTAGGTGTAGTGCCACAAGAAATTGTAATGGACCCGTTCTTTACAGTACGCGAAACCCTACAGTTTCAGTCAGGTTATTTTGGTTTAAGAAACAATGGCGCGTGGATCGACGAGCTATTAGATCAGTTAGGCTTAAGTGATAAAGCAGACACCAATATGCGCAAGCTCTCAGGCGGCATGAAGCGCCGTGTGTTGATTGCTCAGGCGCTAGTACACAAACCTCAAGTGTTGGTCTTGGATGAGCCCACAGCTGGCGTTGATGTCGAGTTGCGCCAATCAATGTGGCGATTCGTGCGTCGCCTTCACCGAGAAGGGCACACCATTGTTTTGACCACGCATTACCTCGAAGAAGCCGAAGAGCTGTGCGATCGTATTGCGATCATCAATAAGGGTCAATTATTGGCCTTAGAAACTAAAGAAGACCTTCTTGCGCGCGGCCTAGGCAGTAAATTGTTGGTTAAGGCTAAAACGCCGATCAAGCATATTCCCGATGAGTATCAAGACCGTATTGCTCGTCACCAAGGTAAAGAAATCGAGCTTACAATTCATCGTGATAGCGATTCGGTGATGGATATCTTAGATAACTTGAGAGCGGCCTCCATTGATATCGATTATGTCTCGGTGCTCAGTGACAGTTTAGAAGATGTATTTGTAAGAATGACAGGCGATCAAGAAGTTTCGCAGATCGAAGGCAGCGAGGTTCAAGTATGAACTGGACAGCAACATTTACTTTGCTGAGTAAAGAGGTGACGCGCTGGCGTAAGGTTTGGATGCAAACCGTACTCGCTCCTGTTATTACTGCTCTTTTGTATTTATTGGTGTTTGGGCACGTACTTGAAGGCCGGGTTGAGGTATTTCCTGGGGTGAGCTACACCGCATTCTTGATTCCAGGTTTATTGATGATGACGGTGATACAAAACGCCTTTGCCAATACTTCATCAAGCCTTATTCAATCAAAGGTTATGGGCAGCATTGTGTTTGTTTTACTGCCGCCATTTTCAGCCTTTGAAATGTTCTTGGCTTACATAGGCGCCGCCGTATTGCGTGGCCTAGCGGTTGGGGTTGGCGTGTTCCTATTGGCAATATTCTATGTGCAAGTGCCGGTCGAAAACTTCTTCGTGATTATGGCGTTTGCGATCTTGGGCAGTTATGTCATGGGTGCACTCGGGTTGATTGCCGGTATGTGGGCTGAGAAATTTGATCAAATTGCCGCGTTTCAAAGCTTTTTGATTGTGCCTCTGACCTTTTTGAGCGGTGTATTCTATTCGATAAAATCGCTGCCCCCGATTTGGTACCAGCTATCAAAAGCAAACCCATTTTTCTACATGATCGATGGTTTTCGATATGGCTTTTTTGGGCAGTCTGATCAACCGGTATTATTGAGCTTAGCGGTTATGCTTGTAGCGACCGCAGTGTTGACTTTGATTTGCGTCAACATGCTGAAAAGTGGTTACAAGTTGCGAGACGCATGATCAATAAGATTAGATGTCTAAGTTTAGACATAACATAAGCAAAGATTAATACCGCAATTGACCGCTAGAACTGGCTGAAATACTGGCTTTCGGGTATCCTAGCGCCGATTAAATCCTCACCTTTGAGAAAAAATAACTATGGTTACTCCTGAGCAACTAAAAACTTGGATCGAATCTGGCTTTGAAGCCGCTCAAGTGGCGGTAGAGGGCGACGGTCATCACTTTGAAGCAACGATTGTTGCAACAGAATTCGAAGGCAAATCTCGTATCCAAAGACATCAATTGGTTTACGCTGCCTTGGGCGACAAAATGAAAGCCGAGGTGCATGCCTTGTCAATGAAAACGCTTACGCCTTCAGAAGCCTAAACGCTGTTTTCCATTTTTTATTAAACCGCATTTATTTATACCCGCATCTATTTAAAAGAGGTTCACAATGACTGAACAAGTAACTATGCAAGACCAAATTAAACAAACCGTGACCGACAACAAAGTTGTGTTGTTCATGAAAGGTAACGCTAACTTTCCACAATGTGGTTTTTCTGGAAAGGCCGTACAAATCTTGACCGCTCTAGATGCTGAGTTTGTAACGGTTGATGTGCTATCCAATGACCAAATTCGTGAAGGAATTAAGCAATACTCGAATTGGCCAACTATTCCGCAGCTTTACGTAGGTGGAGAGTTCATTGGCGGATGCGATATCATGACCGAGATGTACGAAGCTGGTGAATTGAAGGACACACTAAGCCCAGCCTAAGTGCTGTCGCTAAGGTTTAAGTTAGTCAAATTGCGCACATAAAAGGAGCTCCATTAACATGGATAAACTGATCGTAACCGGTGCTGGCCCGCTTGACGGCGAAGTTATCATCTCAGGTGCTAAGAACGCCGCACTGCCCATCTTGATTTCATCCTTGTTGGTTGACGGCAAGCTGACCTTGAGTAATGTGCCGCATCTACAAGACATTACTACCACCATGAGTTTGCTCTCGTATCTTGGGGTAGAAATGGAGATCGACGAGCGCATGAAAATTTGCGCCGATGCGAGTGGCCTGAATCAAAGCCGAGCACCTTATGATTTAGTCAAAACCATGCGAGCGTCTATTTTAGTGCTCGGCCCACT
>CAKZRZ010000080.1 GCA_937918955.1 uncultured Arenicella sp. | reverse complement strand
ACTCTTTCAGAACTATCCGAATCCGTTTAATCCAAGCACAGTCATCACGTATCAAGTGCCAAGCGTGAGCGATGTGAAGTTGGAAATTTTCGATGTGCTCGGCAGAAAAGTGGCAACGCTGGTTGAGCGCAAGCAAGAGGTAGGCGTTTATTCGGTCTCGTTTAATGCGTCGTCATTAGCGTCGGGCGTGTATTTTTATCGCCTCAAAGCCGGTGAGTTTATGCAGACGAAGAAGATGATGCTCGTGAAGTAAGGGCGTCTGAAACAGTTACAAACAAGGCAGTTCAACACGAATCGCCTTTTCTCTATCGTCTGTAATGCACTTGACCCCGGCGAATTTTATCCTGAATTGGAAGGTCAGCCTATGTTTCTTGAGGTTGAAAAAAGTGATGGAACACAAGATGTGCTTTCGCTATCGGCAGACCCATCGCAAGCCGATTCAACTATGGCAAATGTTGACTATCCGCTGATTCTTTCAAGCCCGAATTGACTGAAGAAGAGTGGCTACAAATGGAACAAGAACGCATTGATGCCCTACTTGACTGGTATGATTCTAATTATGTGATGAGAACTTGGGTATGCGCTGGCATTGAAGACCAAAATCGCGGATTGAGAGGCGGTTGTGGGGGCAGGGAGGACCTGTTATCCCTGAATTGCCTCCAGATGGTAAGTGGCTCAGATTGGTTCGTTTTAGTGCTGAAAACAATGATATTGGAGACGATGAGTTTGAAATTTTCGCAGCTAGTTCAGGAGATGTTTACCCGCCAAATGCTGGACAAAGATATATTCCTGATGGGGGTACTTACACAGTTAACAGGACTTTAATAGGCTTAAGCCCCATCTCAAATATTCGCATTACCGCTGTTGAAGACGATTGCGAACATATGCGCCTCAAAATTGGAGACAGTTGGATTGAAAAAACATGGCGTCAGGTCAAAGATATTATTACTTTTGCGCCGAATCCTGAAGCTCTTACAGATAACTTCTTAGGAGCTAGGTTAAACATTCAACAAGTCGGACTCCAACTTGCAAAACAATTCGTAGAGGCATTGTGGAACGAGGTTCGTAGAAAACATGGAGAAATTTCTACCGACGCAGGAAAGGACTATCATACATTCGATTTCTCTGACCGAGAAGTCAAAACCGTTTTTGAAGCCATGGCACATAGGGGCGGATGCCTGAATTCTGATGACCATTATAGAGCTAACACGATTAACATCACTATTCTCAATATTCAAAATGCCGTGGATATCGCAAATGGAGAGGCATCAACGACAGGACATGGACGGGGAGCAAATTTTGTGTTCACACTTCAAAATAACTTTTGGTAAGCAACGAGACCATTCCTCGCAATACTCGCGACCTGTTTAATCGCTTCGTGCGGCATTTTTGAGCCAGAAATGGAGTTAGATGGTGAGCGCGACATCATCATCGGGCTAATCACGCCCGACACGTTGCGCGAAAGTCCTCACGAAGTATTTGTCGGGCGAATTTCGCCGAGCACGCGCCCGCCACGCCCGCCGATTGGAACGGATAGAGCCGTGAACCGATGCTTATTCGGAATCCGAATTCGTTATAAGGCAAGGGTTACACCCCGCACGAATGCGCAAGTGGTGATTCGCAATGATGCAGGCGAAGCCGTTACGCTACGCCATGTCGGAAACGGCTACTACCGCGATGAGCAAAACGCCTTGCGCGTCGAGCATCAACGCACCTATTTTTTGGACGTGCGTTACGACGGAAAAACCTACACCGCAAAAACCACAGTTCCCGGACGCTTCGGATTTACAAACATTCGCAACGGCGATACACTCCGCATTCTGCCAGATCAAAGAGGCGAGTTTTTCACAACGCTTTACAATAGCGACCCTGTTAATAGGTTGTTTTTTTGGAGGTCAGGGAGTCAAAGTAATGCTGGCACAGAATCAATGGGCGGGTCTATGGAGCGGTGGATGAGAGTCTCGTTTTACTTTTATATGCCGATTGGAAATGGCGCATCATTGATAAGAACCGAGCGTCAAATTATGGCAGTGGATACAAGTTTCGGCAACATCTTTGAGCCAGCGGTAGATGACCCCGATGCACATTTTTTGTTTGGCACAGGCGGTATGTGGGGCGAGTGGTATGACCGTCAGACGCAAAAGCCAATACAAGAACGCTCAAACATTCAAGGACCGGGAAAAATCGCGGGCGTATTCGGGTCATATTCGTTAGCAAAAGTGTTTTTCTTTGCGCGTCGTGGCGACGTTGGAAATATCTCTTCTAACCTTCAAAACACTGAGCACCAATGAAACAATTCATCGGATTCTTCATGATGGCGTTAGTCATGTTGGGCTGTTCAAGTAAAACGCCCGCTGAGCCAGACCCAACGCCGCAACCAACACCAACACCAACCATTGACCTCTCAAAACTGATTGGACGATGGCGATACGAGGAAGTGCAGATTTCGCCGAACACGCCCATTATGCAGGAGGTTCAGCAAATACAAGGGCGTGTCATTGAGTTCAAGTCCGATAGCACCTATACGCTTCCTGTTCCCGGATTTGGTGTTAATGAAGGAATTTTCAGAATGATTGGAGGGCGAATCAAGTTTGATTCAGGACCGCTCGACGAGCAGTTTAAGGAGATTACCGAACTAACGGAGAGCGTATTTCGCGGTAACATTCTCGTCATGAGCGACGACAGCGGCTCGTGGCAACAGGTTGGCACAGCACGGTTCAGACTTGTGCGCGTCGTGCAATAACGCACCAACAGCATCTCGTCCAAAACGGTTGCAAACAAGGCGGTTCAACATGAATCCCCTTTTCTGTTTTACGCGCCGCATCGTAATTTCAAACGAGGAGAAGTTTGAACAAACGCAACTTTAACATTTTAGAGCAATGCCAATCACAAAATCTGGAAATGCCGTCCATAAGTTGGATAAGTATTTCATCACGCAGGCGCGTCGCGATGAGTCAGGACGACTCAAACTCACAATCGCCTCGGCGGCAGGATAC
>CAKZRZ010000079.1 GCA_937918955.1 uncultured Arenicella sp. | reverse complement strand
CCATAAGCCCAGATTTCGGGACGAGCGTTTTCGCCATTAACCACAGTATTGATAAACGGGTTGGAGTTAGGAATACGATAGTTACGAGTGTTGTCACCAGGGAAGTCGTCGCCGTTGACGTCAATTCGCAACATGGTTCCCAGCAATGTTGTCAGGTCTTGGCCATTAAGTTCAGGGTCGTTACCACCGCCTCCATCGCCTGATGAGATATACAAAAAGCCATCGGGTCCAAAGCCTATCCAGCCGCCGTTATGATTGGAGGCAAATTGCGGAATGGTTAGCAGCACTTCAGCGCTGTTGCTATTTGCACGGTCTGGGTTAGTGCTGCGTGTGTAGCGGCGAATTTCTGAATCACCACTGGTATTAGTGACGCTGACATAAAACTCGCCATTGCTCGAGTAGTTAGGGTGAAAGGCTAGGCCGAGTAAGCCTCGCTCGCCTTGGTTGCTAATGTTACTCACGCTGAGGAATGGCTCGGCTACCACTGCGTTATTAGCGAGTCGAATAATCTTGATGTTGCCGCTGTTTTTTTCAAGCACAAAGAGTCGGCTCGAGTCGCTAATAGGAGCAGTTGCATACAATGGCTGTGAAAACCCTGTGGCAATTCGCTCTAACTGAACCCCGTGAGCCTGAGCAGAAAGTAGAGCTGAGCCTAGAGCAATCAAAGTATGCAGTGATAGCTTAGTGTTTGGCATCATATGAACACATTATCACAGCGCTGTTTGATCGACTGATAAAGTAAACTTATTTTAAAAGTGCGAGCAGCTTAATATATGAAGACGGCTCAATCTTACATCGAGCGCCAAGACAAAATTGGTAGGAGTCAACTATTCGCCGATCTAAAATCACTAGGCGACATTCCCTCAATGGCTAAAAACTCCTTATTAAAGTTCGACTTTGTCCGAAAACCAGCTTCTAGCATTACTTCGATAATGCTCTTGTCAGCGGGGTCGATGAGTAGGCGTTTGGCTTCTCTTACGCGCAAACAGTTCATACGCTTTGAGAAGCTTTCACCGTGAACATGATTTATCGCTTGCGAGAGTTGGCGCTGCGGCACGTTTAAAAATGTAGCCACGCTTTTAAGTGATACACCTTCTTGCGCGTATGACTTTTCTTGATCTACTAAGTGATCAAACCTTTTTACTAAGGCTCTAAAGTTAGTGTCTTCAACTGATTGCGGTGCAGGTTGGTAAGCGGTTTTCCCGAAGCCCGTAAGCCAATCGAGTGGCGATGGTTTTTGCAGCGCACTTAATAGGGTAAAACTGAGCATAGTCAGCTTAGAAAGCAAACCCATTAATAAGCCAATAGATTGATTAACTTGCTTGCCTTGATTTATCTCATACACAATAAATATTTCATTCAAGCATGATAGTGCGAGAAGAGCCGCACACGAAACAAGCCACAAAAAAACAATATTTTGATGCGCACCGCAATGCGAAAACTGCACTCTTCCTTTTGTCATTCTCCATGCCAAGGCGAGAGCATACGCCGCAAAGCTCAGCACAATCATCAAGTCGGGGTCGACCCAGAATTGTTTAAAAAACATTTCAAACAAACAAAAAACGGCTGGTAAAAAATGCAGGCTCGATTTGGCAGTTAGACGGTACGGAGTTTGGGCCACACTTTGAAAGTACAAAAATAGTAGCGGCCCAAGCGATAAAGCCAGCGACGGTAGTAAAATGGACCAAGTACCTCGGCCAAACTCGATGACCATGCTCATCATGCCAGCTTGAAGAGCCATCACTAAAAAGAGAGCGCCAAGAAATTTGGCTGGCATGGGGTTGCTCGGGCGCGACCGCAATAAATGCACACCCATCAATAGGCATGCGAAGGCGCTTAGCCATGCGAGAATTTGCATCATCGTCGACATGATTGAATGCTAGCAAGTGCTGAAGGGTCTTTCCAAATTTTTTATAGACCTGAAACGCGTTTTGGGTCGATTTGGGTGCTGCCATGGCTAATTATTAGGCCACTAGAACAGCAAACTATGGCAAAAAGAACAATGAAAAAAGCAATTTGGGTCTTATGGAGCGTATGCATTTCAGTTTTTTCGAGCACTGTTTTTTCAGCGCAAGTCGAAGGTGATGTTTTAATTCGCAATGTGAATGTTGTCGCCACTCAAACATTGACTATAGCGCCAAACATGGATGTGCTTATTCGAGGCGAACGTATTTTAAAGATCGGCCACAAACTCGAGGCAACCGCGAAAAAGACACTCGATGGTGATAAACGCTACTTAATGCCAGGCTTAATCGACAGCCATACTCATTTGAGCGGTATTCCTGGGATGACCTTTCAACAAATGCAGAAAAATGTCGAGGTGGTGAAGCAGGCGATGAGACAGATACCCCGAAGCTATTTGTATCATGGTTTTACAACCGTGGTCGACTTGCACTCTGATACCGAGTTGATCGGGCGATGGAACGCTCAAGAGACTAGGCCTGAGGCTCACTTTTGTGGTGCTGCACCTATTATTGACGGCTATCCAATGAGCTTTATGCCAAAGTCGATACGCTATCGTTTTACACCTTACTTTTTGCTAGAACAAGAGAGCGACTACAAGAACATAGATGCATCTGCTCATACACCTAAAGCGGTGGTCACTAGAATGCGCGAGCGGGGCGCGGTGTGCGTTAAAACGCATCATGAAACTGGCTTTTCTGGCAAAGAGAATCTACCAGTGCCTTCAGAGCAGCTCATACAAAGTCTAGTCTCAGAAGCGCACGAGCAAGGTTTGAAAGTTGTGTTACATGCGAACTCTCAAGCGGCTCAAAAATTTGGCTTGCAAACCAGTGTGGATGCCTTTGTGCATGGCATGTGGCATTGGAGCGGCGAGCAGCAAGAGAAAATAACCGATTCGATTCAAGCCTTGGTAAAAGAATCGGTAGCAAATAAGTTTAGTTTGCAGCCGACTTTTCAAGTTCTTTATGGTGAGCGAGATTTACATAACCCGGATTATCTAAGTCAAGCCGAGCTGGCTAAAGTGCTACCCTAAGCACTGATAGATTGGTACGCCAGTAAAGACGGTCAATCGTTTAGAAAAAGAATGAGTTCGCTGCCCTTTGTTAAAACACACTTGTCTGATCGAGGGTGGGAGGCAATCGACGCGGCCGCAATTAAACGCCTTGAGTTGTACTTTACTGAGTGGCTAGAGCAAGGCGGTGACCTTTCGTTTGGTAGCGATACCCCGAGCGATTTAACCTTTGCCAACCCGCCGGGATTAAATGGTCGAATTGAAATGAAACATTGGCAGCAAGCCGGCGTGACACCGGCTCAATTTTTAGCCGCAGCGACAATCAATAACGCTACTTTTTTCAATCTCTTTGATGACATAGGCAGCGTGGACGAAGGTAAACGAGCTGACCTTCTGTTACTGTCTCAGAACCCTTTGCGCAGTATTGACGCCTTCGATCATATCGAGACAGTTTTCATTAAAGGTAAACTTATTGATCGTGATGCTCTACTAGCCGAGCGCTTAGAGCTGCCTTTCACTCAAACCAAATAGGCAGCTCTTAATTTTAGCGAGGCTTCACCATTTAAATCTACTTTGAGAACGCTTTTAATACTTCTCGGGTAAGGTCCCAACGATTGAAGCCTTGCTTACCATAGTCTAGGCCGCGGCGCACAATGACTAGGTCGTGAGACGGTACGACGATCACATACTGGCCTCGGTTACCTGCGGTTGAGTAAGCATCTTCAGGCACATCTTTTCGGTTGCTCGGCACTAACCACCATTGGGCGCCATAATCATTATTGCGAGCATCAGAAGCCGGTGCTGGCGTGATGCTAAAGTCGATCCAGTCTTGTGAAATCAGTTGTTCACCATTCCAATTACCGCCTTGTTGATACAGCAGCCCAAACCGTGCCAAGTCACGAGCATTGGTGTAGACCTGGCTGCTCAAAATAAAATCCCCAAATCGATCCATGCTCATCAAGGTATTGTGCATGCCGATTTTATGCAGAAGTTCTCGATAACCAAATTGATGATAGTCATCGCCTAAGACTTTGCGCATGGCGTGAACGGCCAGCAATGTGTCGTAGTTTTCGTAGTCCCAAAATTCGCCAGGCTCTCGTACTAGGCCACGCCTGCGAGCGCCTACCGATGAGCTCGCTCCCGCCCAATAAGACAGTCCGGAGCCAGTGGCATATTCCATGCCGAAACTGTCAACAGGGTAAAGCCCGCTGGACATGTTTAGTAGGTGGCGTAAGGTGATTTCGTCTCTCGGGTCTTGCTGGTCGGCAGCAAGTTTGGGCAACCAATCGATATCTAAAGGTTCATCTAATGCTAATTCGCCTTTTTCGACTAGCATGCCAATAAAGCTGGCGGCAATACTCTTTGCCGTCGACCATGTTCTGGTTTTTGTATGCTTTGTGATGCCTTGAGCATAACGTTCGTGAACGAGTTTGCCTTTATGCACCACCAATAAGCTTAAAGTATCTTGTTCTGGAGTGTCGCGTTTAAACGCCCATTCTGATGCGGCGCTGAGCGCTTGAGCGTCGATCGCCGAGTCTAGCTCTTGATCGACTATTCGGTCTCCTTGAGGCCAGTCGGTCTCACCAGCCGGCTTTTTAGGTTTAGCAAGTGCTATTGTAGGCAATAGGTCAATGTCTTCTAAAGTTTGGTCTGGCGCCATCACCACACAGCCGATGCCTTCTCTAAATGCAGCGGTGATTTGTACGCCATCTTGTTCGCCGCCTACCGAGACTGAACGTGTTTTAAGATCAATGGAATAGTTGCCCGACTCAGCTGTGCCAACAGGGTTTTTGAGGTAAGCAAGCTCTTGATCGAACACTTGCTCTAGTGTTCTGTTAGATGTGAATACGCCGTTGCATGTTAGAACCGACTGCACGCCATTACGAATCATGTTTCGATTGTCCGAAAAATAATCAAAGTCGGCTTTTTGCGTCTGTTGCGCAAGCGCACTTGTTCCCCAACTCAACATCAGAAAGCATACCCCGCTTAGGCTGGCATACCTTAATAGATTGATGCGCATTATTGTTTGCCTCTAGCTTTATCTTGCGTGGCATCGTAGCTGATGCGGTAAATCACTCCTGCATGGTCATCAGATACCAGCAGCGAACCATCCGGCATTTGCAGAAGGTCGGTTGGGCGCCCCCAATAGCCTTCATCTTGTAGCCAACCTGAAGCAAACAAAGTGTGTTCTTTTGGAGAATTGTCTTCTAGCTCGACAAAACTAATGTAATAACCCGCTGGTTCAGATTTATTCCACGAACCATGGTGAGGAATTAAAATATTGTTCTTATATGTTGAAGGAAACATATCGCCAGTGTAAAACTTCATTCCAAGTGGCGCGGTATGAGGAGGCAGCTCTAGAGCCGCGTGCGTAAACTTTTCGCTTGGTACTGGAAATACATTGTCCCGATGGCCTTTTCCATACTCGTAAGGAAAGCCAAAATGCTCTCCTTCTTGGCTCACGCGATTAAGTTCTTCAGGAGGCATCGTATCTGACCAACGATCGCGCCCGTTATCGGTAAACCACAGCTCTTTAGTTTCGGGGTGCCAATCAAAACCTACGGTATTACGAACGCCGCGCGCGACTACGCGTTTGTCCTTGCCACTGGCATCAATACTTGTAATCACTGAGTATTGTTCATCGGCTTCGCAGATATTGCAGGGCGCGCCTACTGGTAAATAGAGCCGGTCATCAGGGCCGAAGCCAATGTACTTCCAGCCGTGATGAATGTCAGAAGGGTAACTGTCGTTAAGTACCACAGGCTCTGGTAATTTATTCAGCGAGTTATCAATATCGTCGTACCTTAATACTCGATTCGGCTCGGCGACATAAAGAGAGCCCTCACGCACCGCCACGCCGTTTGGCATAAATAAATCTGACGCTAACTCGATAACTTGATCTGCTTTGAAATCACTGTCTTCATCAACAACCGCATAAATGCTACCTAAGCGTTCGGGGCTTTCTCTACGCCCACGCGTGCCAACATAAACAATGCCTTCGTCGCTTAATGCCATCGAACGTGCGCCAGGCACATCGTCAGCAAAAACGCTGATGCTGAAGCCTTTAGGCAAAACAATTTTTTCTAAATACTCAGGTTTAAAGCCACCTTCAATCTTAGTTGTATTAACCACAACAGGGTTTTGTTCTTCTACGGCTTTAGGTGCCTCTAATGCATATGCTTTTGTAGCTGCTAAAGAGCAAGAGACTATTAGCGCGCTAACAACATAGCCGAGGTCGGATAAAACGGGTGGGGTAAACGTAAAATTTTTCATCGCAATCAACATTGTTTGAATTGGTGTTTATTCGGGCGCAACGCGAAAAATACAGATTTTCAATTAGCACCGGCTTAATCAATGACAAAGTATAGCGCACACTATGCGCGCCGAATGTCCATGCTGTATCTACGACTTAAGAGAATATCTATCTTATGCAGATCACAACAAACCCATGGACAATTTACTACTCAGTCTTTTTTATCAATAGTGATTTCAAGGGTTTTGGTGTCGCCTGCAAACCACTTTTGCACGTACACCGTGCCAATAATTGGAGCCTTACCTTCTTCGGGAATTTCTTTGTAGCGCACACTGTTCTTGGTTTCTTTTTCTAAGGTAAATTTTACGGAGGTTTGCGACATGCCTTCTCTCTAGCGGTGACGGTTGTTTAGCGTTTAAGCTTGAATCTTAGGGCTCAATTTTAGTAGGGAGTAGGCCGAGCAATTAGCCTGCTCTCAGTTTCAGCAGCGCTTCGATATCAAGCTCTCCTTGATATTGGGTAAAACTGGGTTCTCTTTTATCGATGGCAACTATCGACATGCGGTCGGCCAATTCATTGCCTTCTACGCCGACATGCCCGTTTACGTGCAGTACTTGTATGTCGTTCTTTATCTGTTGATGCAGGGTGAACATCTCTTTGATTAGCTCAAGATTCTTGATTTCACCACCGGGCTTTTTCCAACCTTTTTTCTGCCAGTTTACCGCCCACTGAGTAACACATTGAATGGAGTATTTTGAATCACAAAAAATGCCGACCGACTTGCCCGCACTAGCCTCAGCCTTCGCCATGATCAATGCTTGGTGAAGCGCATTTAGCTCGGCCGTGTTGTTGGTGCCATTAGGGTTGAATAAACCATACCATAACTCTTCTGCGGTATCGTTTCGATACACCGCAATACCAGAGCCTGCTTTGCCAGGGTTAGGGTCGCAGCCGCCATCGGTGAAAATTTTAGTGTTCAGTGGCATGGCTGCAATTTCATCAGCGGTGTAGGTTTTTAGCCCTTGTTTAGACGGTTTCTTTTTAGTTGACGTGCTGGCGGATCTATTAGCAGCCGGTGCCGCAGTACCAGAAAACGCAGCTTCTGCTTCTGCCTGCGTTTTGAATGACTTGTACTTCGCGCCTGCAAAGCCGTCTACTTGTTTTTTACAGGTATCCCAGTCGGTGAAAATACCGGTTTGTCGGCCTTGCCACACGACGTAAAATTTCTTAGCCATTGTTACTCCTAGTTCGCTTGGAGTGGCATCATATCGCAAGCGAGCGTCTTCGCCTATCTTCGAGCATTACCGTTTGATTGAGAAATTAGGAGCACTTTTTATATTGCTTACTAGTTTTTTGCTTATTTGTTTTGTTGCTTTTTAGTTTGCCTGTTTACATACCAAGCCAAGGCTTTATCGACGATGCCTGCCGGCGCTTGTTCATTGCTGTCAGTTGAGGCTTGGGCTGATAGATCTATCGAGCCGCCGCCTGCTCGGTAAAGCTCTGAGTACATTTCTAGCACTTTGTTTTTCACCATGCCGCGCAGCGGTACATGCGCCATCATTCCATAGGTCGCCGCGCCGCCTTGTTTGGCGAGCTCTGGATTCGCTTTCACGATTGCTACGGCATCTTTCAAATCGGCTAAGTACTGTTCGACCACTTTAAGATGTTGTGCGGTTACCATGGCGTGCAAACCGTCGGGCTTTTGGTTTTTGTTAACCTTCCAACCCTTGAGGTCCATTTGGTCACCGACTGCAAAGATGTTTACCTCGGGATCACAAGACTGGTATGCAAATAGCGGGCCTTGTGGCGTGCCCATAATTTCAAGCTCGGGAATATTTTTGATTCCCTCTTTTAGTGTATTAACCGCTTGGAGTGTTTCGGCAGCTAACTTTTTGTAACCATCAATACCAAAATATTGCAGAGCGGCCCAAGCGCCCGCATAGGCGCCTCCTGGGCGAGTGCCTAATAAAGCTGACGATGCGAATACACCGCCTGACCAATCTGGCTGCACAAACATTTGATAGCGCAAGTAGTCTAGGTTTCGGTAGGTAATGGTACTAGCGCCTTTGGCAGCGTAGCCGTATTTATGAATATCGGCTGAGATGGACGTGACGCCTGGCACTCGATAATCCCACTTAGGC
>CAKZRZ010000078.1 GCA_937918955.1 uncultured Arenicella sp. | reverse complement strand
ATACATATTGAAATTTCGATGCTAACATTCTTTATTGGATGATGCGGCATTGTCTGGATCGACACAATTATAAAAATAAGCTTATTAAAGGTGCCATATATGTTAAGTGAGCATGATAAAGGAATAACAATTAATAGTAGTTTGTCGAAATTTTTTGCTTGGCGCAGTAGAAGTTATGCGACTGGTGTGTTGCTACTTCTCACGATGTTTTCGATGGGTGCATCGGCTCAAACCCTTATCTCAATTTCCAATCCTCCGGCGGCTGTTAACGCAACCGCCCCAGGTACTACCCAATTTTGGTTAGAAGCCGGCACCGTCAATGGCACCCCAGTTAGCCTTAGAGCAACCGTACAGTCAATTACTGGTTCCGTACGCCTTTTTACTAGCGGTGATAACCCGGTGGTTAGAACCAATGTCGGCGGCAGTATGGCGACGATAAACTGGGAAATAACCAATAGAGCAACCGGTGCGCCAATTCTGGCGGATCCAAATTTTTTGATCACTGATATCGACGGCAATAATGGCACGCCGAATGAGAGTGTGTCAGCAGCGTGTACCGGATTAACATCTTTTACAGTTAACGGTGATTTTGTCGCAGGTTGCAACGCAAATAGTACTCCTGCAATCTGTCAATCGAATATTCGCGTGACAGAATCGGGTGGCAATATCTTAGCGGAAGGAACCCAGAATCAAAATGGGTCTCAGCAAGAAGGTTACATGCAGTACTCTTGGACGTCGGTTTCAAACTGGGTTGTTAACTACATGTCGGTGACGGGCGGACGCTGGTTTGTGCACGATGCCGACGGCGACGTACCATTTGATGGTACCGAAATTTCGGTTAATTTAGTTGATATGGCGACTATTAAGGGTGTGACCGCCACCAGTCTTACCGCGCCAGCCCAAGGTGAACTAATCACCTTTCAAATAGACATGTCGAACCTAGGCCCTGAAATTGCCACAGGGGCCAACCTGACCGATTTGCTTCCTGCTGGTTTAATGTATATCAGCGATACCACTACCAGTGGCTCATACGACCCAATAACGGGTGTTTGGTCAGGCGTGACGGTTGGTGTCAATCAAGTTGAAACCTTGACCATTACAGCCCAAGTTACCGCGCCAGCAGGCACAACTATCACTAACGAGAGTACAACCGCGTTGGCGAACGAGAGCATATGCTCTTCGCGAGATTTGCTCGAATATGAATTTGTTGTGGCTGAAACCCCAGCGCCATCGTTGAGCATTATAAAATCGATTGACCCCGTGACTAGTTTTGATGGCGCAGGGGACACAATTACCTATAGTTACGAGGTGATGAATACCGGCAACATCAATATAGATAATGTTATGCCTGTAGATGGAGGCCCGACATTCGGTGGCCAGCCAGCCAGCAACTCAGCACCTTTGGTATTTAACCCAGCTAGTGCCACCTTGACACCTGGCCAAACGCAAATCTTTACGGCTACCTACGTACTTGATCAGGCTGACGTTGATAATATGGCGCTTGACCCTAACCCGCTGAGTGCAATCGACAATACGGCCACAGCCACTGGCACACCAACTGGCGGAGTTGCGTTGCCTGCTGTTAACTCAAGCACAGTTGAAACGGGTTTTGCACCTGACCCCAGTTTGTCGATCATCAAAGCAGTGAGCTCGGCAACCTCATTTAGTCAAGCAGGAGATACGATCACCTACCAATATACGATCTCCAATACAGGTAATATAACGATCGAAGATGTTAGCCCAACAGATTCAGGCCCAACGTTTAATGGCCTACCTGCGGCAGGAGCGTTAAGTATATTTAACCCCGCTTCTGCAGATATTGCGCCAAATTCGAATGCGGTTTTTACCGCTACGTATATTTTACAACAAGCGGATATCGATAATTTAGCCGCGGCCTCTGACCCGTTAACCGCAATTGATAACACGGCCAGTGCTACCGGCGACCCTGTTGGCAATACTGCGTTACCAGTTGTAGCCAATAGCACTGCAGAGACTGGTTTAGCGCTCACGCCATCAATGACCATTGCAAAGTCGGTCAGTAATGCCACTAGCTTTTCTCAAGAAGGCGATACCATTACGTATGAATACGAATTACTCAACACGGGCAATGTCACGATTAACAACGCAGTACCTACCGACACTGGACCTACCTTTAACGGAGCTGCTGCGACTAATTCACTGAGCGCTTTTTCTCCAGCGTCAGTAACATTGGTAGCTGGAGCTCCGGCCACAACGGTTACTGCGACTTATGTATTAGCGCAACAAGATATTGACAATATGTTAGCGGCGCCAGACACCTCTGTGGCAATAGCAAACACCGCATCTGCAACGGGCACACCGATTGGCGGAACCTTAGCCCCCGTCGCCGACAGTTCAGCGACAACCGGTTTTGCTTTAGCGGCGTCGCTATCTCTAGAAAAATCAGCTGGATCACCGTCGATAGGCCTTGGGTTAAACCCCAGCGCTACTGATGAGGGAGATACGATTGTTTATAGTTTTGATGTAAACAATGACGGTGATGTTTCACTAAGTAATATTAGTATTAACGACCTCGGGACAACATTTAACGGCATAGCAGGTACAGGAACTCTATCGGCAATATCATGCCCGTTAACGGCGTTGGCTCCAGGGCAAATGACAACCTGCTTGGCAACGTATACTTTGTCGCAAGCCGATGTCGATAATGGAATTGCTGGCGGCGCAGGGGCTGTGATGAACACTGCGAGTGCCGCCGGACAGGACCCCGCCAACAACGTAGTTACTTCATCAAACGACACGGCCACTCAAACCATTGTTTCAGATTCTTCGATAACCATTGAGAAGTCGGCGAGCGCACCAACGATAATCAACGGCGCTGATGCGACATTGGTTGATCCAGGCGATACGATCAGTTACATGCTCGATGTAAATAATACCGGCAACACTACCTTAAGTAGCGTGCTTGTAAGCGATAGCATTGCCACGGTTACCTGTCCAGCGGTCACCGACCTTGGAAATGCCTTTGTTAACGATGGTAATTCACAATTGAGTGTCGGTGACGGCATTGTTTGTACTGCGGTATATGCACTTCAACAAGTCGATCTTGATACCGGAGGTGTTCAAAATACGGCGGATGTAGCGAGTATTGACCCAACACTTGCTAGTGTGGATGCCAGTGATACGGTCAATTCAGGGTTTACTCAGAAAACGTCAATTGCCTTAGTTAAAACAGCAATATTATTGCCAACCCCCGCATCAGACGGGGACCCGATCACTTACACCTTCAATTTAACCAACACCGGCAATGTAACGCTTACATCACCAGAAGTTACTGACCCAATGTGTGAAGTACCTGTTGGCCCACTTACTCGTACCAACGGTTTCGTGAGCGGAGACACTGGCACTGCTAACGAAATGGAAGCTGGAGAGACGTGGGTTTTTGAGTGTATTTATAACATCGATCAAGCCGATGTGGATGCAGGTCAAGTTGATAATTTAGCCACCGGAACCGGCACTCCACCGGCTGCTTCAGGTTTGCCAGACCCAGAAAGCACTGCTACTAACTTAACCTCAACCAGTGCCCAGCAAAGCGCTGCTATTGCGTTGGATAAATCATCGTCTTTACCAACGGTAGCTGGTGGAAGTTTGCCTAATGTTAGTGATGTCGGCGATATTGTTAATTATACCTTCGAGGTCGAGAACACCGGAACCGTTACGCTAAGCAATGTTGTTGTGTCTGACCCATTAATCACAGGAGCTCCGAACAATGGAGTAATAAGCTGCCCGGCCGGCATTGCTTCGATGGCCCCAGGCGATATAGTGAGTTGCACAGCAAGCTATTCATTAGTTCAAACTGACATTGATGCGGGTGTCGTTGTTAACACGGCATCAGCTGTTGGCACGCCGCCACTTAATCTTGTTGATCTGGGAGCTCCGATGGCTGAAAGCTCGAATATGGTCACCATTGCTCCGATGCCTAACTTAGATATTGATAAATCTGTTGCGCCACTGATCGCTCCGCTATTGGCTGGTACGGATATCACCTACACGTTTGTTATTTCGAACACAGGAAATGTCACGGTAAGAGGTGTTGAACCAACCGACTTAGGCCCAACATTTAATGGCGCTGCAGCGGTTAATAGCTTGTCGGCTTTTAACCCTGCTTCGATAGATATTGCGCCGGGTGTATCTGAGAGTTTTACGGCTACTTATACTCTTGATCAAACCGATATAGATAATATCGCCGCAGCGTCTGACCCACTGACTGCAATCGATAATTCAGCGTCAGCGACCGGTGTTCCTGATAATGGATCACTTCCCACTATCGCCCCAGACACAACTGAAACTGGCGCTGCGCCAAACCCGTCTGTCGCTCTGGTGAAGTTGTCCCAAGCACCCCCAGCTTTAATTGCTCAAGGTGATGAAATCACGTATACGTTTGAACTTAATAACGACGGCAATGTCACGATCTCCAACCCGGTGATCAATGACTCAATGTGCTCAATGCCGGGAACTGTATTGAGTTTTAACAGCGGCTTTGTATCCGGTGATTCTGGCACGGCAGAAGCGTTAGATGTTGGAGAAACTTGGGTTTTCAGCTGTACATATGCAGTATCACAAGCAGACATTAATGCCGGAACTGTTGCCAATACCGCAACCGGAGGCGGCCAAGACCCGTCTGGGGATACGGTCAGCGACACCGACCAAGTAGACACGACTCTGGCACAGACATCGTCGTTCACCGTGGCTAAGAGTACGGCTTCAACGCCAAGTGTGGCTGGTGACACCCTTTTGTATCAGTTTATTGTTGATAACACTGGCAATGTGAACATTAGCAATGTAAACGTGATGGACGCCAAATGCGCGGGCGTTCCAGTCCTAGTTAGTGGAGATGTCGGTAGTGATTTAGTGCTCTCGCCGCCTGAAATTTGGACATATGAATGTACATCGATCGCTGTAACTCAATTAGAAGTTAACAGCGCAATGGTTGACAATGAAGTGGATGTAACGGGTAGCGTCCCTCCGGGTGCGCCTGCATTACTGCCTGCGGACGATTCTGTATCAACCCCTATAGCGCCTATGCCAAGTTTGGCTATCGATAAGACTGCTGGGCTACCAACTACCGGTTTAGGGGCACTAAGCACGGCGACCGACCAAGGGGACACAATCACGTATACCTTTGATGTTGTTAATGATGGTAATGTAACGATCTCAGGCGTCATCGTAAATGACAACGGCCCAACCTTTGATAGTAATCCTGGCGCAGGTACTTGGTCTGGAGTGAGTTGTCCAAGTACTGTCTTACTGCCTTTACAATCAACTACCTGTACTGCCACGTACACGCTTGATCAGTTAGATATTGATCGTGCCGTCGCTGCGGGCGTGGACTCAGTTGACAATAGCGCCACAGCCGAGGGTTTGGACCCGAATAATAATCCAGTAACGTCGCCGTCTGATGTTGATACCACAACAATAGAGTCGAACTCTGAAATACAGATCATCAAAACGGCGGCTGCACCAACGGTTCTCAATGGTACCGACTCGTCGTTGACTGACCCCGGCGACACCATAGAATTTACCATTGAAGTGGAAAATATAGGCAACACGACCCTGTCCAATGTGCTTGTGACTGACAGCTTAATTGTGTTGCCGAACGTACTCAACTGCACTACATCAACGGCGGCATTGTTTGTTAACGATGGTACTAGCAGTTTAGCAGTAGGCGAAAGTATCACTTGTACGGGTACTTACGTCATTGAACAAGCAGACATTAATGCGGGAATGGTCCTTAATGTCGCATCGGTCGAAGCGCAAGACCCTGCTGGTGAAACTGAAGAGGCGATCGCTGAGGCAATAAGCCCGTTCACTCAAAAAACGTCGTTATCATTGATAAAAACAGCGTCTACCTTGCCGGCGTCACCTCCTGAAGGGTCTCTTGTCACCTATACGTTTGAGCTAGAAAACACTGGTAATGTAACGCTCACTGGCGCGCAAATAGACGACCCACAATGCCAGATACCGCCTGGACCATTGACGGCTACTAACGGTTTGGATTTGGCATCAGATGTTAACTCTGACGGCTTGCTTGACGCCGGTGAAACCTGGACCTTTAATTGTGATTACGCGATTACTACGGCCGATATTCTTGCCATGGAGATCACCAATATAGCAAACGCTACCGGCACACCGCCTGTCGACTCGGGCTTAGATTCGCCGGAGGCAACCAGTTCGGCCTTAGTAGCAGCTCAGCAAAACGCAGCAATTACTCTCGATAAAGTTGCAGGCATACCTACTACGGCAGATGGCATTGACACCAATTTAGTTGATGTCGGTGATACCGTGACGTTTAGTTTTAATATTCAAAATACTGGCAACATTCCATTTGATAGCGTCACTCTAAACGACCCATTAATTACGGCAGCACCTAATAATGGATCGTTTGTTTGTGAGTTAAACGATGGCTTGATGACTCCTTTTGTCCTGGCTCCAGGTTCGTCAGCTAACCCCGCAAGTTCGTTGTCGGCAGTAGTGGGCGTTAATAGCGTCACCTGCACGGCAGAATATACACTCACGCAAGCGGATATTGACGCAGGAGATGTGGCTAATACCGCAACCATTATTGGCAATACTCCAATGAATATCCCTCCACCACCCGAAGCCATTAGTGGTAGTACGGTTCCAGTACCACCGGCTCCGTCTCTGAGTATTGTTAAAACGGCTTCGCCCCTTCCATCGACGGTAATTGCTGGCACGACCATTACGTATACGTACGTGGTAACAAATACCGGTAACGTTACCATCGAAAATGCGGCACCAATTGATCTAGGCCCAAGTTTTAATGGTGTCAGTGGGACCAATGCTCTGAGCTTGTTTTCAACGCCAACTGCCTTGCCTCCTCCGGACGACATTGCGCAAGTGGCGGATATCGCGCCATTTAGCTCGGCCACCTTTACTGCAACTTACGTGATATCGCAACAAGATCTAGATAATATGGCCGCGGCGCCAGCTCCTTTAACGGCGATTGACAATACCGCCACCGCAGACGGAGAGCCGGTTAATGGGACACTGCAACCTGTGCCTCCAAGCACCGTAGAGACGGGTGTTGACCCAAGCCCAGCCTTAGAATTGATCAAGACGTCTACAATCACAACACCGGTAGGCGCTGGCTCAGTGATTACTTATACCTTTATGCTTAACAATGTTGGGAATGTAACCATTAGCAACCCGATCGTCACGGACGCAATGTGTCAAAGTCCTGCAAGCCCGCTGTCATTTTCTAGTGGCTTTGTTTCAGGCGATACCGGCGCTATCGCTCAGTCTTTAGATGTTGGCGAGACCTGGGTTTTCGAGTGCGATTACTTAGTAACTCAAGCTAATGTCGATGCTGGAACTGTGCAAAATACAGCTAATGGGTCCGGACAGGATCCGGCGGGCGGGTCTGTAGATGATGACTCTGATACTGGCAACGCCGGCGATGGCGGTGCTGACGATGACGACCCAACAAACACACTGCTGCCACGAAACCCGGGTTGGGTTGTCGACAAGTCGACAACGTCAGTTCCAACCGCGGCGGGTCAAACCTTAGATTACAGTTTTGTGTTAAGCAATACTGGAAACACCACGATTAGCGGTATTACTGTTGCCGACGGGAAATGTGTCGGCGGCTTCGCTAGTTTAGATACGAGTACCGATATTGGTTCCGACAATTTGCTTTCACCAGCAGGTGTGGCCGGAGTGCCCGCCGCTGAGAGTTGGACGTATAGCTGTACATCAATACCTGTAACTCAAGATGAAATGGATGCGGGAGTTGTTATTAATGACGTTACTGCAATGGGAAGTACTCCTGGTGGCGGCCTGTCGGATGCGACTGATCGAGAAGAGACTACGGTTACCCAAACACCATCAATGAGTTTGGTTAAATCCGCCGGCGCCGCCACTCTGAATAATGACGGATCATTTGACCAAGAGTTTAATTTTGAAGTGAAGAACCTAGGCAATATCTCGCTCACATCCGTAACTATTAGCGATAATATTCCTGCGCAATTCGGCGCCTGCTATGTTGGCGTAGCACAGTCAGGCGTTCTTTCTGTTAATGATGTAGCACCTGTTTCTGACACCATTAACGCGGCCCTTGGTAGTGGGTCAGTAATCGCTATGGCTGACTCAGTTGGTGTCGGCGATAGTGTGATTGTGTCGGGCTTTAGCGTTACATTAAACCCTAATGCCAGCGGTTGTACATTCCCCGACCCAGCGCAAAATACCGCAACAGCTGGATCAGACCAAGTGACTGATGATTCGGATGACGGTACTGACCCTGATATCACGACGCCAAATGGCCCTGGTACCCCAACCACATTTACCCCTCCTATTGCTAGCCCTGAATTAGGGTTGGCAAAATCGGCACGGCTACTCTCGCTTAATGATGACTTTTCGTTTGATGTGGAATTCACGGTTATGATGCAAAACACGGGTGATGTTGACCTTACTAACTTGCAAATGTTTGATGATCTAGTGACACAGTTCGGGGCTGCATACATTCCGTCAGCCGCTGTAGATACAAGTGGTGGCATTATTGTTGCCCCAGTGGTTTCTGCGGTTACCGATGCCGGAGTCGCTAATTTACAGTTGCCAACGGTAGATGCATCGTTTAACGGTGGCTCGGGCAACCTATTTGATGGTAGCAGTGGTGTATTGGGTGTCGGCGATATTATCCAAGTAATTTTTACCGCGCGAGCAAACCCAACCTTGCTAGCGAGTTTGCCAGACGAATTCAGCAACGTGGCGGACGGCGCCGCTTTTGCTCCTGATGGAAGTATGATTACAGACCAATCAAATAGCGGAAATGACCCAACCGATGGCTCTGGAGGCGGAGTAGATCCTACCGTTATTGCTCTTGACGATATTGCCGCATTGCCGATTGTTCTGGGCCAGTTTGGCAGTGTTGTTGGTGCAAATTCCTTAGTTATAAGTTGGCAAACTCAAACCGAAGTGGGGAATTTGGGTTTTAACTTATATGGGAAATTTGGCGATGAATGGCGCCGCTTAAACGATGACGTAATTCCTGGCCAAGGTGATTCAATCGAGGTGAGCGATTACTCTTTTACCGCTCAGCTTGGCGCTACCGCATTGGCGATAAGCGATGTTAACGCGCGCGGTGAGGAAGAGTTACATGGTCCATTCATGGTTGGTCAAGTGTACGGTGCTCAAACAGAACGTAAGGTAACCGATTGGAGTGATACAAACTTGCGCAGACAGCTTAAACAGAAATCACGAGACGCTAAACGTCGTGAGCAAATGCTAGAACGCAATCGGGCACGCCAACGCAGAAAGCTCGAGTATCAACAAGAAAACCTTAAGCAGGGGGGCTAACATATGACATTTCCAAATAGTTTATTTTCGGTGTTACCGTTCTTCTTAGTTAGTCTTAGTGTCGGTGCGCAAGACCTGGCTTCGGAAGATTTAATAAATTTACAGACTGACTCAGAGGGTGTGTATGAGGTAAGCCATCAACAGTTGCTTGACGAAACAGGCTTAGATTTGACAGGAGAACCCATAGATCGAATTGCCCTAATTAATCAAGGGCAGCCAGTTCAGTTGCATTTGCGCGGCAGTGACAATGATAAGTCGGTGTTTGGAGCGGGTGCGAGTTTTCGTTTTATTGCTGAGAAATTGGATACTCTATACACATCAACTAATATTTATACATTACGATTAGACAGCGAACAAAATGCGCGAATAGAGTCTCAAAACATACCGCTCAATACTCGTTTGCCATACGCAACAAGCTATCTTGAAAGCAAAATGTATGCGCCGCAAACTGCGTATACATTTGTATCGCCTGATAGCAAAGATCCGTATTACGCTAAACGAATCTTAGCCTTGGGCAAGCCAGCCAGTGAAACAGTGTCACTCATGCTTGATGACATGGTTCCTGGTGGGAATACCGGAACAACTCAGCCTGAAATGATTGTCAAAGTGTGGGGTGGGTCTGACCTAAAAGGTACGCTCGATGATCATAATGTTAGAATCAAGTTAAATGGTCTAGATGTGATGGAAGGCACATTTGATGGTTTCTCAGAGAAAGAAATGCAAGCAACCGTTTCAAATGTGCAACTAGGTCAAAACACTGTGCGTTTAGATCTTCCGTTGGATCATGGCTATGAGTATGAAGCCGTGAACTTAAACTCGGTTGAACTTAAATACCCTCGCGCGTTTGTTGCGCAATCAGACGCTTTATCGTTTACCTCAAAAGATCGTAACTTTAGAGTGACCGGGTTTAATAGCGACGATATTTCAGTATACCGTTCGTCTACCGAAGGTGGCTCAGTAACGCAATTGATTGGGGCTGACGTCGGCGGAAGTTGTAATGCTTCAGTTCCAAGATGTACGATTCGATTTACAAGCGGTTCCGGAGCTGCAAATTATCACGTTGTAACACCTAATAGTGTCAAACAAGCTACATTTTCATATTTGCCAGTCAGTAAAGATATTCGTAGCGGTGAAGCTCAATATCTTATTATCACCCACCCTGATTTTCTTGCGGAGGACAATGAAACAGACTTACTTGGAGCCTTGAGCCAAAGCCTTCAAACTGATTCCGGTTTTGCCAGCGTTGATATAGTTGATGTTGAGCAAATCTATGCACAGTTTGGCGATCATGTATTTGACCCTCAAGCAATACGTGATTACATCAAGTTTTCGCATGAAAACCGCGATACTCAAACCGTTTTGTTAGTCGGTGGTGATATTTACGACTATAAAGGCTTTGAAAACAAAGATGCTCGTAGCTTCATTCCGTCAATTTATGTTGCAACTGATGATCTCATTAATTTCGCGCCTGTCGATGCGAAATATGTCGACTTTAATAATGACCAAACTCCGCAAATGCCAATAGGTCGTCTTCCTGTGCGAAGTATGAATGAACTCAAAATACTAATCGACAAGCGAACCGCTTATATCAATCGCCCTTACGGCCAAAGAGCCTTATTTGCGGCGGATGAATTTGATATTTTAGGACAATACAGTTTCAAGCTCGATGCCCTTAGTATTCAAGAAGACTTCTTCGATGGCTGGACAATAGATACCGCATTTTTAGACGACATGGGCGTTCGTGATGCTCGCCAAGCGGTTGTTAGCAGTGTTAATGAAGGCATGTCTCTTACCTCGTTCTTTGGTCATTCATCGACTGCACAATGGACATTTTCTGGAATGTTTAACGGGTCTGATGCTGCAAACCTCTCAAACGTTGATAGACCTACGATTGTCACTCAGTGGGGGTGTTGGAATACCTATTACGTTAACCCTAATGAAGACTCTATGGGACACCGGTTTCTGATGGAAGGCAATCGTGGAGCGGTAGCCGTCATGGGCGCAACCACATTAACCAGTGCCACCAATGAAAAACTGTTAGCTCGTTTGTTCTTTGAACGATTTACTCAAGGGCAGCCAATAGGGCAAGCACTCACTGACGCCAAGCGTGAATTTGCCGAGAAAAGAGAAGGCGCATTAGACGTTATTTTAGGTGTAACTCTTCTTGGGTTCCCCGAGTTAACGATGTAACAGCTAACTAGCAATCGACGTTTGGGCAGTCTCTAATTAGTTTCTAGAGACTGCCTTGCTTAGAGCCTAAAAATTATTCGAATATAGGCGCCTTGAAATACAAAGCTAGTAAGTCGCCCTTACCGAATTATTAAACGAATGGTCAGAGACTTCTGGCTCTAATTGCTCAAGGCAAATGACCAATGCTCCAGCTGAACACACTACCATCAGCAGCAACAATCGAACCCTCCTACTTTTGCAACGGCTTTGATCTCGCATCAGCAAGAGCGCGACCAAGACTTGGTTTTCTGGAAATGAATAAACCCCAGCTAAAATTAACTGCTTTTTGGGCACTAGTTTAGATATTCATAAAAACTTGGAAACACCTCTCTTTTTGATCTTTATTAGCAATTATTTAAGCGACGGCTATTTAAAGCCTTTATTTCTATACTCGGCTATAATGGCGCGGTTAAAAAAGCTCTACCCTACGCCCGAACGATATGCAGGACAACAAACAACGCAAAATTAAAGCATCACTATTTTGGGTGTTTACAACTCTTTTAATCGCCTATTTTGGAACCTACAAACTAATTACCAAAGGCCACAAAGAGCTTTCTGTCTACACTGATGCGCAAGTTCAATACGGTGCATCGATCGGCATCAATCCAACTAAATATGAACGCCTCGACAACCCGGAGGCTGGGCGTTTTGGGTTTGCCGAACGCGGCGGGCTAGAATCGAGTACACGCCTATTTATCGGCCGCTCAGCCAATTTAG